>NZ_QGGS01000006.1:0-244211 GCF_003148705.1 Pseudomonas sp. OV226
TGTTGAACAGACATAAAAAATCCGATGCCAGAGGTCTGGCATCGGATTTTCGGGGAAGCCCGGCTGGGACTCAAATACTTAAGTGAACAGCATTAGGCGTAGTTCCGGGCTTTTCAGTAATGCGGCCCTTCGTTGACCTTTCGGCGCTACTGGCGCGGTACGAGTCCATTCATATTGTTTTTCCGACCGCGGTCCCTGCCCGCCGGATAACTGCTTCTGGTGCTTTACGCTGCACACCCGGGTCAGTTGCCAACCCTCTGAACCGTTGAGGCCGGTTCATCGCTGCCTTTGTGGTGGAACTAAAGAACTTCGTTTCGAGCTGCTTTGTTGAGCGGCTTGAGACAAAGAATATGCATGGATGCATATACAGTCAATGCACTAATGCATTTATTTATGCATTTTATATGCGCTGCCGCATGAAAACCCCCGCAAACAAAGGCGTTGCCGGTTTTCGATAGGCGAAAAAAAACCCGCCGGGTGGCGGGTTTTATCTGAACGTAGCGAGGTTAGCGGGCGTACATGCCCCACCAGAAGACATGGCCGAGGATGACGATCTGCTCTTCCTGGATTTCCTGGAAGGTGTAGTCCTCGTCCGGATGCTCATCGCGATTGAAGCTGCGCAGGCGAATGCCGGTCGGCAGGCGATATAGCTGCTTCACTCGCAGTTGGCCGTTATGGTTGATCGCATAAAGGTCGCCATCCACGATGTCGCCGATCCCGCACTTGCCCGCGTTCACCCCAACGGTTGCACCATCGCGCAGCACGGGCAACATGCTGTTGCCACGCACCGTCACGCATTTTGCCTGGTCGAATTGCACGCCGTTGTGGCGCAGGCTGCGTTTGCCGAAGCGCAGGCTAGAGCGCTCGCTCTCTTCGATGACGAATCTTCCTGATCCAGCAGCCAATTCAACCTCGCGAAGAAAGGGGACCGACACCTCGTCATCATCGACCGGCGTATCGTCGTCCCACAGACTTATGTCCTTGAGTTCGGAATGTGATTGATCGCGCCCGGCATTGGCGGTCGCCGACACGTCCGTACGGCCGCGCAACTGATCGGTGCTCACGGCGAAGTACTCGGCGATCTTCGAGATGTGTTTATCCGAGGGATCGACGATCTTCCCGCTGAGGATCCGCGAGAGAGTGGATTGAGGCACGCCGGTACGACGGTGAAGCTCCGTGGGGGAGATCCCGTGCTGATCGAGCAGTGCTCTTAAAACGGTAGAAACATTGCGTTTTTGCATAACGCGCATAGTGCTTGTTCTTTTCACTGAAGACAAATGCTGTTTTGCATAAAGCGTGCATATCCAGCGCAAATGTGCCACAGGGCTTTCATGCCTGCGTCGGGCGGACCGCCCATGGTAATCTTGCGCCCATCGCGGAAAAGCCGGGCCAATGCCCCTCCTTTGCCCTACACCTTTCAACGAGTTTTCCTGAATTTCCGATGAATAAAGCCATCTCCGATTTGTCCTCTCACACGCCAATGATGCAGCAGTACTGGCGTCTGAAGAACCAGCACCCTGATCAGTTGATGTTCTACCGCATGGGCGACTTCTACGAGATCTTCTATGAAGACGCAAAGAAAGCCTCCAAGTTGCTGGACATCACCCTGACCGCTCGCGGGCAGTCTGCCGGCCAGGCGATTCCGATGTGTGGGATTCCTTACCATGCAGCGGAAGGTTACCTCGCGAAACTGGTCAAGCTTGGCGAGTCGGTGGTGATTTGTGAGCAGGTGGGTGACCCGGCCACCAGCAAAGGGCCGGTGGATCGTCAGGTAGTGCGGATCATCACGCCGGGCACGGTCAGTGATGAAGCGCTGCTGGATGAGCGTCGGGACAATCTGATCGCCGCGGTGCTGGGTGACGAGCGCCTGTTCGGCCTGGCCGTGCTGGACATCACCAGCGGAAATTTCACGGTGTTGGAAATCAAGGGTTGGGAAAACCTGCTGGCGGAGCTGGAGCGGGTCAATCCGGTCGAGCTGATGATCCCGGACGACTGGCCGAAGGACCTGCCAGCGGAAAAACGTCGTGGGGTTCGTCGCCGTGCGCCGTGGGATTTCGAGCGCGACTCGGCGCTGAAAAGTTTGTGCCAGCAATTTTCGACCCAGGACCTTAAAGGCTTTGGCTGCGAGAACCTGACCCTGGCCATCGGTGCCGCCGGTTGCCTGCTCAGCTACGCCAAGGAAACCCAGCGCACCGCCCTGCCGCACTTGCGCAGCCTGCGCCATGAGCGCCTGGATGACACCGTAGTGCTGGACGGCGCGAGCCGTCGCAACCTGGAACTGGACACCAACCTGGCCGGTGGCCGCGACAACACCCTGCAATCGGTGGTCGATCGCTGCCAGACCGCCATGGGCAGCCGTTTGCTGACCCGCTGGCTGAATCGTCCGCTGCGGGATCTGACCGTATTGCTGGCGCGCCAGACCTCGATCACGTGCCTGCTCGACGGCTACCGCTTTGAAAAGCTGCAACCGCAGCTCAAGGAAATCGGCGACATTGAGCGGATTCTGGCGCGGATCGGCCTGCGCAACGCCCGCCCTCGCGACCTCGCTCGTCTGCGCGATGCACTGGGCGCTTTGCCTGAGTTGCAAGTGGCGATGACCGAGCTGGAAGCACCGCACATCATTCAACTGGCCAAGACCACCAGCACCTACCCGGAACTGGCGGCGCTGCTGGAAAAAGCCATCATCGACAACCCGCCTGCGGTGATCCGTGACGGCGGCGTGTTGAAGACCGGTTACGACAGCGAACTCGACGACCTGCAATCGCTCAGCGAAAACGCCGGGCAGTTCCTGATTGATCTGGAAGCACGCGAGAAAGCCCGCACCGGCCTGTCGCACCTGAAGGTCGGTTACAACCGCATTCATGGCTACTTCATTGAACTGCCAAGCAAGCAAGCCGAATCCGCGCCGGCCGACTACATCCGTCGCCAGACGTTGAAAGGTGCCGAGCGTTTCATCACCCCGGAACTCAAGGCGTTCGAGGACAAGGCGCTGTCGGCCAAGAGCCGTGCCCTGGCCCGCGAGAAAATGCTTTACGAAGCGCTGCTCGAAGACCTGATCGCCCAATTGCCACCGCTGCAGGACACCGCCGCTGCGCTGGCCGAACTGGACGTACTGAGCAACCTGGCCGAACGAGCGCTGAACCTCGACCTGAACTGCCCGCGCTTCGTCGACGAGCCCTGCATGCGTATCACCCAGGGTCGTCACCCGGTGGTCGAGCAAGTGCTGAGCACGCCGTTCGTGGCCAACGACCTGAGCCTCGACGACAACACGCGGATGCTGGTGATCACCGGTCCGAACATGGGCGGTAAATCCACCTACATGCGTCAGACCGCGCTGATCGTGTTGCTGGCGCACATCGGCAGCTTCGTGCCGGCGTCCAGTTGTGAACTGTCGCTGGTGGACCGGATCTTCACCCGGATCGGCTCCAGTGATGACCTGGCGGGCGGCCGTTCGACCTTCATGGTCGAAATGAGCGAAACCGCGAACATTCTGCACAACGCCACCGAACGCAGCCTGGTGCTGATGGACGAAGTCGGGCGCGGCACCAGCACCTTCGATGGCCTGTCCCTGGCATGGGCCGCCGCCGAGCGACTGGCGCACCTGCGGGCTTACACGCTGTTCGCCACCCACTACTTTGAGCTGACAGTGCTACCGGAGGCGCAACCACTGGTGGCCAACGTTCACCTCAATGCTACCGAGCACAACGAACGCATCGTGTTCCTGCACCATGTGCTGCCTGGGCCGGCGAGTCAGAGTTACGGCCTGGCAGTAGCGCAACTGGCCGGTGTGCCGAGCGAAGTGATCGTGCGTGCTCGCGAGCATTTGGGTCGCCTGGAAGCCACCGCCCTGCCCCACGAGGTTGCGCCACCCGTCAAAGGCAAACCGGCCGCGCCACAGCAAAGCGACATGTTCGCCAGCCTGCCGCACCCGGTGCTCGACGAGTTGACTAAGCTCAACCTGGATGACATGACCCCGCGTCGTGCACTCGAAATGCTCTATACACTGAAGAACCGGATCTAACGCACTTGCCTGCAAGCTGTTAGAATCTCGCGCGGTTTGGGATGCTGCTGGCTAATAGCCTGGCCAGCAGACTATCGCTCCCAAACCTGGCGACCCCTACGTGAAGGGGCGCAGCAAGCCGCGCCTGAGGAGAAAATTAGAAATGACCTTCGTCGTCACCGACAACTGCATCAAGTGCAAGTACACCGACTGCGTAGAAGTCTGTCCGGTGGACTGCTTTTACGAAGGCCCGAACTTCCTGGTGATTCACCCGGATGAGTGCATCGACTGCGCATTGTGCGAACCAGAATGCCCTGCCGTGGCCATCTTCTCCGAAGATGAAGTGCCTGCCGGCATGGAGGAGTTCATTCAGCTGAACGTGGAACTGGCCGAAATCTGGCCGAACATCACCGAGAAGAAAGAATCGTTGCCTGATGCAGACGAGTTTGATCGCGTCATCAACAAATCTGTAGGCAGTAAGCTCAAAGACCTCGAACGCTGATTACCCCCGCGTTCCGATAAAAGGCCCCACGAGGGCCTTTTTGCTTTTTTGCAGGCAAAAAAAGGGGCGGTTCGACCCGCCCACATTTTTTCCCTATTCCCTGTATTCCTTTTCATCGTCCTGATGAATCACTTCCTGTGATGTCCTTTCCCTTCATCCTTGAAAGGCGTGTCTGTCCGTCGACACAGTTCAGATAGTAGAGACTTCCTTACCAGGAGCAATCGGCCCGAATCAGGAAAACCTGTTGTCACATGCTCTTAACTTTAAAAAATATGCATACACATCAAATAGATAGATTTGATGCTGTAGGAAAATGGACGACTAGCGCCCTGTAAAAATAACGAACGCTTACGAAAGAGTAAGCAAAGACTTACAACGCAAGACTACAAACTTGCGGCAAACCCCCAGGCAATAAAAAACCCCGAACAAGTCGGGGTCTTTTACTACCGGTCAAGCGTATCGCCTATTGAAACAGCGACTCGCTCGACAGGCCGTTCTTCTCGAGAATCTCCCTAAGACGCTTCAGGCCTTCCACCTGAATCTGTCTGACCCGTTCCCGGGTCAGGCCGATCTCCAGGCCTACGTCTTCAAGCGTGCTGCTCTCGTGCCCCCGCAAGCCGAAGCGACGCACCACCACTTCGCGTTGCTTGTCGGTCAGCTCCGACAGCCATTGATCGATGCTTTGGGACAAATCGTCATCCTGCAGCAGCTCACAAGGGTCGGTTGGACGGTCATCAGTCAGGGTGTCCAGCAGGGTTTTATCCGAATCCGGACCCAGCGAGACGTCGACCGAAGAAACCCGCTCGTTGAGGCCAAGCATGCGCTTGACTTCGCCCACCGGTTTTTCCAGCAGGTTGGCGATTTCTTCGGGTGAGGGTTCATGATCGAGCTTTTGAGTCAGCTCCCGTGCAGCCCGCAGGTACACGTTAAGCTCCTTGACCACATGGATCGGCAACCGGATGGTCCGGGTCTGATTCATGATCGCGCGCTCGATGGTCTGACGAATCCACCAGGTTGCGTAGGTCGAAAAGCGGAAGCCGCGTTCAGGGTCGAACTTCTCCACTGCCCGAATCAAGCCGAGGTTACCCTCTTCGATCAGGTCCAGCAGCGACAGCCCACGATTGACGTAACGCCGGGCGATTTTAACCACCAGCCGCAGGTTGCTTTCAATCATGCGCTTGCGCCCGGCCGGATCGCCACTTTGCGACAGGCGCGCAAAATGAACTTCTTCTTCCGGGGAGAGCAATGGGGAAAAGCCGATTTCATTGAGGTACAACTGCGTGGCATCCAGTGCCCGCGTGTAATCGATGTACTTGTGCTGCTTTAGCGAAGCGGAGTGTTTGGATTTGGCACGAACGGAAGGTGGAGCTGCCCCTTCATCATTCGACATCGAATCCGTCCCGATGCCGGTCTCCATCAGGAGAACCTCATCGTCGATGTCAAACTCCGGCACTTCTTTACTGAGAGCCATTGTTATAGTCCTTTGGTGAGTTCGACCTCAAGCTCAAGCGGCGCCTTTATCCTTGGCAACGCTGGAGCCTGTTCCCTCTACGTGACGGAACAGGCTGGCTAACAAATCAACGACGTGGCAGGAATTGCAGCGGATCTACAGGTTTACCTTGCCGGCGAATCTCAAAATGCAGTTTCACCCGGTCTGTACCCGTTGACCCCATTTCGGCAATTGTCTGTCCGACCTTGACCTGCTGCCCCTCCCGAACCAACAGCCTGCGGTTATGTCCGTAGGCACTAACGTAGGTATCGCTGTGTTTGATGATGACTAATTCGCCGTAGCCCCTTAAGCCACTCCCGGCGTATACCACCGTCCCATCAGACGCAGCTAAAACAGGCTGTCCCAAATCTCCGGCGATATCAATTCCTTTATTCAAACTACCGTTTGAAGAGAATTTTCCAATCAGAATGCCATTAGATGGCCATCCCCAGCCGGTCGGGGCCGGTCCCGCAGGCGGCAATGGAGCGGGTGCCGGCTTGCTGGCGACGGACGGTGCAACCACCGTTGTCGTCGTAGTTGCGCCATTCGCCTGACGTCGGATTATCGTGGTTTTACTCGACGACGAAGGCGCCGAATCGGATGCGTTGGCCACCGCTGTCGGCGTTGATCCGGTGCGACCATCGAAGCGAATTATCTGACCCGGATGGATCGTGTAGGGCGTAGGAATGTTGTTCCGTGCGGCGAGGGCTTTGTAGTCCCAGCCGTAGCGAAAAGCGATCGAGAACAGGGTGTCTTTTGGCCGAACGACATACTGACCCGTGGTCACTGCCGGACGTTGGGGCGTAGCGTTACTGCGATCGACGACACCGACGCTACTCGATTTGGTGCTGGAGCAACCGACCAGCAAGGTGCTCAAGACAAGGCCAGTCACCAGGCGCTGAAAGCTCGTTGTACTCATACGCTGCGCAATGACTGTGAGACTCACCCGCCGCTCCCTATGTGGTGGCTGAAATTGTGGTTTGCCGTGTCCCGGCTCGAGATGTCGCAAGTATAACGGGCCGAACAGGCTTTACCTTTAATGAAGCGAAATCGCGACGCGCACACGTTTGCTGACTGACGATAAATACCGTTTAACCAATCGATGCCGCTGTAAGACACGGCCAATCGAAGAGAATTCAGCGCGCCAGAACAAATGCTCAGGCCAGTGGTCCGTTGAGCAATGGCACGAAACGCACCGCCCCCAAAACCCGCCGGGAAAAGCCTTGTTCTTCGCGGATGATCAGCATCAGCTGTTGCACCTCGCCGGAGCCGACCGGAATCACCAGCCGTCCACCCGGTGCCAACTGATCGAGCAACGCCTGAGGCACATCGGTGGCCACTGCCGTGACGATGATGCCGTTGTAAGGCGCCAGCGCTGGCCAGCCCTCCCAGCCATCGCCCCACCGAAACACCACGTTGCGCAGGTTCAGCTCCACCAGGCGCTCCTTGGCCCGGTCCTGCAAAATCTTGA
The DNA here is from genome assembly GCF_003148705.1 of Pseudomonas sp. OV226. Lineage (NCBI taxonomy): Bacteria > Pseudomonadati > Pseudomonadota > Gammaproteobacteria > Pseudomonadales > Pseudomonadaceae > Pseudomonas > Pseudomonas sp. OV226. The sequence continues at coordinate 7,463 of NZ_QGGS01000006.1, forward strand.
TGCGCTCAACGGAAAATACCCGTTCGACCAACTGCGACAGCACCGCTGTCTGGTAGCCCGAGCCCGTGCCAATTTCCATCACCTTGTCCAAGGGACCTGCCTCCAGCAGCAACTCACTCATGCGAGCCACCATGTAGGGCTGGGAAATGGTCTGGTTGTGCCCGATAGGCAACGCCGTGTCTTCGTAAGCACGATGGGCCAGCGCTTCGTCGACAAACAGGTGACGCGGTGTACGACGGATGACTTCCAGCACCTTGGCATTGGAAACACCTTCTTCATACAGACGCTGAATCAGGCGCTCGCGGGTCCGTTGAGAGGTCATCCCGATGCCGCGACGCAGCATATCGTCTTGTTCACGAGACATTAGCGCAGCCCCTCCAACCAGCCATCGAGACTACTGAAGGCATCATTGAAGGTGCGATCCAGTTGCAGCGGGGTGATAGAAACATAACCCTGCATGACGGCATGGAAATCGGTGCCCGGGCCACCATCCTCAGCATCCCCGGCGGCGGCGATCCAGTAACCGGACTTGCCGCGGGGGTCGACCACTTTCATGGGTGCCGCGGCCCGTGCGCGATGCCCGAGGCGGGTCAGCTGAATACCGCGAATATGGTCCAGCGGCAAATTGGGAATGTTCACATTCAGTACCGTGCGCGGCGGCAGGTCGAGATCGCCATGGGCTTCGACCAGCTTGCGTGCAAAGTAGGCGGCTGTGGGAAGGTTCTCTACTTGTCGTGAGACCAACGAGAAGGCAAACGAAGGGCGCTCAAGGAAACGCCCCTCAAGGGCTGCCGCCACGGTGCCGGAATACAACACGTCATCGCCCAGGTTGGCGCCCAGGTTGATCCCCGAAACAACCATATCCGGTTCGCGCTCCAGCAAGCCGTTCAGGCCCAGGTGCACACAATCGGTGGGAGTGCCGTTCACGCTGATAAAGCCGTTGGCCAGAGTTTGCGGGTGCAACGGACGGTCGAGCGTCAGCGAGCTGCTGGCGCCGCTTTTGTCCTGGTCCGGGGCGATAACCACGCATTCGGTGTAATCCGCCAGCGCAGCATAAAGCGCGGCGAGACCGGGTGCGGTTACCCCATCGTCGTTAGAAATCAGAATACGCATGGGCTGTCCGTCTGCCCCACCGGCACCAGATCAACAAGCTCGCGCACCAATACGGTGGCAAAGCATCCGGCCGGTAGGACGAATTCCAGTTGCAGAATGTCAGGCTCGGGATAATGCCACGTCAACCCACCAATGGGCAGCCGCAGAATGCGACGTTCGTGGCTCATACCGGCGTTAATCAACCAATCACGCAAGTCCGCTTCGCGAGCGGCGATTTCCTGCTCCAGTACATGGACAACGCCGGTCGCCGGCGAGTCACCTTCGCCCCACTGCGGGCCTGTCGGATGCAGATCGAGTATCGCCAGTCGCGGGTCGTTGCATTCGGCCTCACCGGCTGGAAAGAAGCTGCGACTGTCGGTGAAGGCCAGCAGATCGCCGACCTGGGCCTGCTGCCAGGTACCATCGGCGACGCGTGCCGCCAACACCTGATTAAACAAAAAACTGCGCGCCGTAGAGAGCAGACGCGAGCGCACGTTGCGCTGCTCAGGCAACGCTTTGCGCGCGGCCCAGGCACGGGCATCGACCACATTGCCGCCGTCGAAGCCGAAACGTTGGGCACCGAAATAATTGGGAATACCCTGCTTGGCGATCAGTTGCAGTCGCTGTTCAATCGCCGTTTTGTCGCCAGCAAATTGAGTCAGGCGCAAGGTGAAACCATTGGCCGAATGAGCGCCGCGTTGCAGCTTGCGCTTATGCCGACCGGTCTTGAGAATTTTCAGCGTGTCGTTTTCGGCGGCCGACAAATCAGGATCAGCCTTGCCCGGCAGTTGCACGCTGAACCATTGGCGCGTCAGCGCCTGACGGTCCTTGAGCCCGGCATAACTGACGGTGCGCAATGGCACGCCCGCAGCCTTGGCGATACGCCGCGCCGCTTCCTCGGTATTCAGTCCGCGCTTTTCCACCCAGATCCACAAATGCTCGCCATCACCGCTGAGGGGGATATCGAGCACTTCATCGACCTGAAAATCTTCTGCCGTGGCTTTCAGAACCGCGGTGCCAAGCGCCTCACCATAGGCCCGCGGGCCAAGCAATTGCGATTCGTTCATGCGCGCAGCAACAAGGCAACGGAGTGCACGGCAATGCCTTCTTCGCGCCCGACAAAGCCAAGCTTTTCGGTGGTGGTAGCTTTCACGTTCACTTGATCCAGTTCAATTTGAAGATCCGCGGCAATCAGCGCGCGCATCGATTCGATATGCGGGGCCATTTTCGGCGCCTGGGCGACGATGGTGTTATCAACATTGCCGACTTTCCAGCCTTTGGCATGAATCAATGCGACGACATGACGCAACAGCACACGGCTGTCGGCGCCCTTGAAGGTCGGGTCGGTGTCCGGAAAATGCTTGCCGATATCACCCAGCGCGGCCGCGCCGAGCAAGGCATCGCTCAAGGCGTGCAGCAGGACGTCACCGTCGGAGTGAGCGAGCAGCCCGAAGCTGTGTGCAATGCGCACGCCGCCCAGAGTAATGAAATCGCCTTCAGCGAAACGGTGCACATCATAGCCGTGGCCAATACGCATAAAAAAACGCCCCGATTTTTGTCAGGGCGTGATTCTACCTGCTTTGTCGATCATTAGGCGCCTAGTGCACGCCCATGATGTTGCAAGTGATCGCCGATAAAACTGGCGATGAAGAAATAGCTGTGGTCATAGCCCGGTTGCAGGCGCAACGTCAGCGGATAACCGGCCAGTTTGGCCGCCTGTTGCAAGGCTTCAGGCTTGAGCTGGGTGGCAAGAAAATCATCGCGATCGCCTTGATCCACCAGCAGCGGCAACTGCTCGTCAGCCTCGGCAATCAATGCACAGGCATCCCATTCACGCCACTTCGAACGGTCTTCACCCAGGTAACGACTGAAGGCTTTCTGACCCCATGGGCAATCCATGGGATTGTTGATCGGCGAGAACGCCGACACCGATTGATAACGCCCCGGGTTGCGCAGCGCGCAGACCAGCGCGCCATGGCCACCCATGGAGTGCCCGCTGATGCCACGCTTGTCCGATGCAGGGAAATGGGCTTCAACCAATGCCGGCAATTCCTGCACGACGTAGTCATGCATCCGATAGTGCCGCGACCATGGCTCCTGCGTGGCATTCAGATAAAACCCGGCACCCAGTCCGAAGTCCCAGGCCCCCTCCGGATCACCCGGCACATCCGGACCGCGCGGGCTGGTGTCCGGCGCCACAATAATCAGCCCCAACTCGGCGGCCATGCGCATGGCGCCGGCCTTTTGCATGAAGTTCTCGTCGGTGCAGGTCAGGCCGGACAACCAGTACAGCACCGGCAATTTGCCGCCCTGCTCCGCTTGCGGCGGCAGATACACGGCAAACACCATGTCGCAGCCGAGCACATCTGAACGGTGCCGATAGCGCTTGTGCCAGCCGCCGAAGCTTTTCTGGCAGGAGATATTTTCCAGGCTCATGACCGACCTCAGAAATGGATGACGGAACGGATGCTCTTGCCTTCATGCATCAGGTCGAACGCCTTGTTGATATCTTCCAGGCCCATGGTGTGGGTGATGAACGTGTCCAGCGGGATCTCACCGGTCTCGGCCATTTCAACGTAGCTTGGCAACTCGGTACGACCACGCACGCCGCCGAACGCCGAACCGCGCCAGACGCGACCGGTGACCAGCTGGAATGGTCGGGTGGAGATTTCCTGACCGGCACCGGCGACGCCGATGATGACCGACTCACCCCAGCCCTTGTGGCAGCACTCAAGTGCGGCGCGCATCAGTTGCACATTGCCGATGCACTCGAAGGAAAAGTCGACGCCGCCATCGGTCATGTCGACGATGACTTCCTGAATCGGACGGTCGAAGTCTTTCGGGTTCACACAATCGGTTGCACCCAGCTGCTTGGCGATCTCGAATTTGGCCGGGTTGATGTCGATGGCAATGATGCGTGCAGCCTTGGCTTTTACCGCGCCAATCACCGCCGACAGACCAATGCCGCCGAGGCCGAAAATGGCCACGGTGTCACCCGGTTTCACCTTGGCCGTATTGAGCACCGCGCCGATGCCGGTGGTGACACCGCAGCCCAGCAGGCAGACTTTTTCCAGTGGCGCTTCTTTAGCAATTTTGGCGACCGAGATTTCCGGCAACACCGTGTATTCGGAAAACGTCGAAGTGCCCATGTAGTGGAAAATCGGCTGGCCCTTGTAGGAGAAGCGCGAAGTGCCATCCGGCATCAGGCCTTTGCCCTGGGTTGCGCGAATCGCCTGACACAGGTTGGTTTTGCCCGACAGGCAGAATTTGCACTGGCGGCATTCCGGGGTGTACAGCGGGATCACATGATCGCCGACTGCAACCGAGGTCACGCCCTCGCCGATCGCTTCAACCACCGCGCCACCTTCGTGACCGAGGATTGACGGGAAGATACCTTCCGGATCAGCGCCGGACAGCGTGTAGGCATCGGTATGGCAGACGCCGGAAGCAACCACACGCAACAGAACTTCGCCGGCCTTGGGCATGGCGACATCGACTTCGACGATCTCGAGGGGTTTCTTGGCCTCGAAGGCAACGGCAGCGCGCGACTTGATCATGTGGGTTCTCCAGTGAATAAAAACGAGACAATGAGTGTAATACACCGTCGCTCGGTGAATAATCAGGACAAAAGCAAAACATTATTGCTACACAGGGATAATTCTAGGTGTCCGAGAATCGCTGGGAAGGTATCGACGAGTTCGTCGCCGTCGCCGAGTGCAGCCAGTTCACGGCTGCCGCCGAACGACTTGGGGTTTCTTCCTCCCATGTCAGTCGACAAATCGTACGCCTGGAAGAGCGCCTTCAGACACGACTGCTGTATCGCAGCACCCGCCGGGTCACGCTGACCGAAGCCGGGCAAACGTTTCTGCAGCATTGCCAGCGTTTGCAGGATGGTCGCGAAGAAGCGTTGCGCGCGGTCGGCGACTTGACCAGCGAACCCAAGGGCATGCTGCGCATGACCTGCGCCGTGGCGTACGGCGAACGTTTTATCGTGCCGCTGGTGACGCGGTTCATGGGGCTTTATCCACAACTGCGTGTCGACATCGAACTGAGCAATCGCCCGCTCGATCTGGTGCATGAGGGCCTCGACCTGGCGATCCGCCTTGGGCGCTTGCAAGACTCCCGGCTGGTCGCCACTCGCCTGGCACCACGACGCATGTACCTGTGCGCATCGCCGTCCTATCTGGAGCGTTATGGTCGGCCACATAGCCTGTCGGAACTGAGTCGCCACAACTGCCTCATCGGCAGCTCGGACCTGTGGCAACTGGAACAGAACGGGCGGGAGTTTTCGCAGCGGGTCCAGGGAAACTGGCGCTGCAACAGTGGGCAAGCGGTGCTGGATGCAGCGCTGCAAGGCGTAGGGTTGTGTCAGCTACCGGACTATTACGTGCTGGAGCATTTGAAAAGCGGCGCATTGATTTCGTTACTGGACGCGCATCAACCACCGAATACCGCCGTATGGGCGCTTTATCCACAGCAACGGCATCTGTCGCCCAAAGTGCGCAAATTGGTGGATTACTTGAAGGAAGGGTTGGCCGAACGGCCGGAGTACGCGGCTTAGCGGCGATTGGCCCAACGCTGGCGCAGCCATTCAAGGTCTTCGGGACGAGTGACCTTGAGATTGTCGGATCGACCTTCTATCAACCGTGGCGCCATGCCCGCCCATTCCATGGCCGACGCTTCATCGGTGATGACCGCATCAGCGACGAGACTGTCCGCCAATGCCCGATGCAATGCGCCCAGGCGAAACATCTGCGGCGTATAGGCTTGCCAGATCACACTGCGATCCACGGTTTCGACGACACGACCGTGCTTGTCGACCCGCTTGAGGGTATCGCGTGCCGGCACCGCCAGCAGCCCGCCTACCGGATCATCGGCTAATTCACTCAGCAACTTGTCCAGATCATCACGATTCAGATTCGGCCGAGCAGCGTCGTGAACCAGCACCCAGTCTTCATCATCAGCACCCAGCGCATGCAAATGCAGCAAGGCATTGAGTACCGAACCGGAACGCTCGGAGCCACCCTCAACCCGCTGAATACGCGGATCGCAAGCACTTGCAAGGTTCGGCCAATACGGATCATCAACAGCAAGACTGACCACCACCCCCTTCAGGCAGGGATGATCAAGGAAACAGCCGAGGCTGTGTTCGAGAATAGTGCGCCCGCCCAGTTGCAAGTATTGCTTGGGACGGTCTGCGGCCATACGGGCACCTACACCCGCGGCAGGGATCACGGCCCAGAAGGCCGGTAACGAGGTGTTCATTGAGCCAACTGGTAAAGGGTTTCACCGTCCTTGACCATGCCCAACTCATGGCGAGCCCGCTCTTCAACGGTCTCCATGCCTTTTTTCAGCTCGCTGACCTCGGCGTCCATGACCCGATTGCGTTCCAGCAACCCTTCGTTCTCAGTCTGTTGATCCGCGATCTGCTGAGTCAGCTCAGCCACTTGCGCCAGACTGCCATTACCTACCCACAGGCGGTATTGCAGGCCAGCCAGCAACAGGAGCAAAACGAGGAACAACCAATTGGGACTGCGCATCGAATATCAGGTTTCCAGTGAAAAAAGACAGCCATGCAAAAACTTTGAAGCTTCTGATAGCACGAAGCCTGGAAAATCCAGGCTTGTGCTTATAAGGCATCAGATTAGTGGCAAAAACGTCGCTGTAGCGATTTTTCCGACACAATCCGGTGTCTTTTTACCATTTAGCAATTAACCGCGGAACTCGCTGCGGCCATTGTATTTGGCTTTGCCATTCAACTGCTCTTCGATACGCAGCAGTTGGTTGTACTTGGAAACGCGGTCCGAACGGCACAGGGAACCGGTTTTGATCTGACCAGCCGAAGTGCCCACAGCCAGGTCGGCGATGGTCGAATCTTCGGTTTCGCCGGAGCGGTGCGAGATCACAGCCGTGTAACCCGCAGCCTTGGCCATCTGGATGGCTTCCAGGGTTTCGGTCAGGGTGCCGATCTGGTTGAACTTGATCAGGATCGAGTTGGCGATCTTTTTATCGATGCCTTCTTTCAGGATCTTGGTATTGGTCACGAACAGGTCGTCGCCTACCAACTGAGTCTTCTCTCCGATCTTGTCGGTGAGGATTTTCCAGCCTGCCCAGTCGGACTCGTCCAGGCCGTCTTCGATCGAGATGATCGGGTAACGCTCGGTCAGGCCTTTCAGGTAGTCAGCGAAACCTTCAGCGGTGAACACCTGGCCTTCGCCGGACAGGTTGTACTTGCCGTCTTCGTAGAACTCGCTCGCAGCGCAGTCCAGGGCCAGGGTCACGTCGGTGCCCAGTTTGTAACCGGCGTTGGCTACCGCTTCGGAGATCACTTTCAAAGCGTCTTCGTTGGAGGCCAGGTTCGGCGCGAAACCACCTTCGTCACCGACAGCAGTGCTCAGGCCACGAGCCTTCAGAACAGCCTTGAGGTGATGGAAAATCTCGGTGCCCATGCGCAGACCTTCCGAGAAAGACTTGGCGCCAACCGGCTGAACCATGAATTCCTGGATGTCGACGTTGTTATCGGCGTGCTCGCCACCGTTGATGATGTTCATCATCGGAACCGGCATCGAGTAAACACCCGGGGTACCGTTCAGGTTGGCGATGTGAGCGTACAGCGGCAGGTCCTGGTCCTGTGCTGCTGCCTTGGCCGCGGCCAGGGAAACGGCGAGGATCGCGTTAGCGCCCAGGGAGCCTTTGTTTTCGGTACCGTCGAGCTTGATCATCGCGTGATCCAGCGCTTTCTGGTCGCTTGGGTCCATGCCTTTCAACAGATCGCGGATCGGACCGTTGATGTTGGCCACGGCCTTCAGAACGCCTTTGCCCAGGTAACGGCTCTTGTCGCCATCACGCAGCTCGAGTGCTTCACGCGAGCCAGTGGAAGCACCGGACGGCGCGCAGGCGCTGCCGATGATGCCGTTATCGAGAAGCACGTCCGCTTCCACGGTGGGATTGCCACGGGAGTCGAGAACTTCACGACCTTTGATGTCGACGATTTTTGCCATTGTTGTAAACACTCCAAAGTTGACGAAAACGCTGTAGGAGCACGGCTTGCCGGCGATGGAGCCCTCAAGGACGCCATCGCTGGCAAGCCATGCTCCTACAAGAGCAGTGCGGCCAGCGGGCCAGAGCATAAATTCGTGCGGTACTTTACCGGAGAATTGAGGTTTACGCGGTTTCTACCGTCGGAAAACTCTTCACCAGTTCGTCCAACGCTTTGAGCTGGGCCAGGAATGGCTCCAGTTTGTCCAGACGCAAGGCGCAAGGGCCGTCGCATTTGGCGTTGTCCGGGTCCGGGTGGGCTTCGAGGAACAGGCCGGCCAGCGACTGGCTCATGCCAGCCTTGGCCAGATCCGTCACCTGGGCACGACGACCACCGGCGGAATCGGAACGACCACCGGGCATTTGCAGCGCGTGAGTCACGTCGAAGAACACCGGGTATTCGAATTGCTTCATGATACCGAAGCCGAGCATGTCGACGACCAGGTTGTTGTAGCCGAAGCTCGAACCGCGCTCGCAAAGGATCAACTGATCGTTGCCCGCTTCCACGCACTTGCTGAGGATGTGTTTCATCTCATGCGGTGCGAGGAACTGGGCTTTCTTGATGTTGATCACCGCACCAGTCTTGGCCATCGCGACCACGAGGTCGGTCTGGCGCGACAGGAAGGCCGGCAGCTGGATGATGTCGCAGACTTCAGCGACGATCGCGGCCTGATCAGGCTCGTGGACGTCGGTGATGATCGGCACACCGAAGGCTTGCTTGATGTCCTGGAAAATCCGCATGCCCTCTTCCAGGCCGGGGCCACGGTAAGAGGTCACGGAGGAACGGTTGGCCTTGTCAAAGCTGGCCTTGAACACATAAGGGATGCCGAGTTTTTCGGTGACCTTTACGTACTCTTCGCAGACCTGCATCGCCATGTCGCGGCTTTCCAGCACGTTCATGCCACCGAAAAGCACCATTGGCTTGTCGTTGGCAATCTCGATATCGCCTACGCGGATGATCTTCTGCGCCATCGGATTTACGCCTTCTTCTGGTGTTGAATCAACGCTGCTTTAACGAAACCGCTGAACAACGGGTGACCGTCACGCGGTGTCGAGGTGAACTCAGGGTGGAACTGGCAAGCGACGAACCATGGATGATCCGGAGCCTCAACCACTTCAACCAGCGCACCATCACCGGAACGACCGGAGATTTTCAGGCCGGCTTCCATGATTTGCGGCAGCAGGTTGTTGTTCACTTCATAGCGGTGACGGTGACGCTCGACGATGACGTCTTTGGCGTAGCAGTCATGTACCAGCGAACCCGGCTCCAGCAGGCAATCCTGAGCGCCGAGGCGCATGGTGCCGCCCAGATCGGACGATTCGGTACGGGTTTCGACCGCGCCGGTAGCATCTTCCCACTCGGTGATCAGGCCCACGACCGGATGGCCGCTGGCGCGATCGAATTCGGTTGAGTTGGCGTCTTTCCAGCCCAGCACGTTACGAGCGAACTCGATCACGGCCACTTGCATGCCCAGGCAGATGCCCAGGTACGGAACCTTGTTTTCGCGAGCGTATTGAACGGCGGTGATCTTGCCTTCCACGCCACGCAGACCGAAGCCGCCCGGTACGAGGATCGCGTCAACACCTTCGAGCAACGCAGTGCCCTGGTTTTCGATGTCTTCGGAATCGATGTAGCGCAGGTTGACCTTGGTGCGGTTGCTGATGCCGGCGTGACTCATCGCTTCGATCAGCGACTTGTAGGCGTCCAGCAGCTCCATGTACTTGCCGACCATCGCGATGGTGACTTCGTGTTCCGGGTTCAGCTTGGCGTCAACCACCGCTTCCCACTCGGACAGGTCAGCGCTGCCGCATTGCAGGCCGAAACGCTCGACCACGAAATCATCCAGGCCCTGGGAGTGCAGGATGCCCGGGATCTTGTAGATGGTGTCGGCGTCTTCCAGCGCGATCACCGCACGTTCTTCAACGTTGGTGAATTGCGCGATCTTGCGGCGCGAAGAGATGTCGATCGGGTGATCGGAGCGGCAAACCAGTACGTCTGGCTGCAGGCCAATGGAACGCAATTCCTTGACCGAGTGCTGGGTCGGCTTGGTTTTGGTTTCGCCGGCAGTGGCAATGTACGGCACCAGCGTCAGGTGCATCAGCATCGCGCGCTTGGCGCCGACTTCGAAACGCAATTGGCGGATCGCTTCCAGGAACGGTTGCGATTCGATGTCACCCACGGTGCCACCGATCTCGACCATCGCCACGTCGGCATCGCCGGCGCCCTTGATGATCCGGCGCTTGATTTCGTCGGTGATGTGCGGAATCACCTGGATGGTTGCACCCAGGTAGTCACCACGGCGCTCTTTGCGCAGCACGTGCTCGTAGACACGGCCAGTGGTGAAGTTGTTGTTCTGGGTCATGGTCGTGCGGATGAACCGCTCGTAGTGGCCCAGGTCCAGGTCGGTCTCGGCGCCGTCGTGGGTGACGAACACTTCACCGTGCTGGAACGGGCTCATCGTGCCCGGGTCAACGTTGATGTACGGGTCCAGCTTCAGCATGGTGACCTTAAGTCCCCGCGCCTCCAGGATGGCCGCCAATGAAGCCGATGCAATGCCTTTCCCCAATGAAGAAACAACACCGCCCGTGACGAATATGTAGCGCGTCATGAAAAACCCTAGAAGTCTGCGTTAAAGCGGTCCGAGCCGCCGGGGAAAGCGAAGGAAGGCCGAAGCCCCCGATCACCTGCATTAATCACAGTGCACCTTTCAAAAAAACCGCCGCGTTGGGACAGACCGGCAGATGAAACACCGGTACGTTGCTCGCTACACATTTTTTGGAATCGCCCAGCAAAGACTGCTTGGTAATCGGCAACTCCTGCAATTCAGGCGAATCCACAGAAGTTGTATCAAGAAGGGAGCGTAGTCTACCGGAAAGCCCCTTTCAGCTCAAACCTTGATCTTCGCTCGGCGGTTGCCAATGCAAATGCCAGCCATCTTGCCCACTGCCATTCAAGCCCCGTACGTTGGCCACTGCCAGCAATTGCCCCTCGCGGTAGACCAGCGGCAATCTGCCACGGATGAAGCCCGGAACCCCGCGTTCATTGAACAAACGCTTGAGATCGCGATGACCGCGATCGGGCAAATTCATGACCTCGCCTCCCTGACGATAGCGGATTTGCAGCGAGCCATCGGGGATTTGCCCGGTGAGTGTGAGCACGCCGTTATCCGGCAATTCCAGCGGTGTCGAAGGATCCGGCCAATCCACGGCAGGCGGCGAATTGCGGAGCCAACAGCCCGAGAGCCACCAGATACGTCCAGCCGAACGATGCACTTCGCCATCGGCCAGCCGCCAGACCGGACGGGCATCACCGGTGGCATCACGCAAATTCTCCCAACCCGACCAATGGTCACTGTCCGGCAACCGCGTCAGTGCTGTGAGCCAGTGGCTCAGCGCGTTACGCTGGCGAGCGGCAGAGTGCCTTGCAAGGCAAGCCAGCTCCAGAGATTGCACGCCCAACCAGTCGAACTCATGGGCTGTTGCCGCTTCGACCAGATCAATTTCTGCCAACTCATCCAGCAAAGCCTGCGCTTCACTCAAGTGAGCAGCGCTACGTGCCATCGTCACCGCCGCTTGCGGCCAGCGCTCGGTCAATACCGGAAACACCTGATGCCGCAGGTAGTTGCGGGAGAACTGGCGATCCTGGTTCGAAGGATCTTCGATCCAGCTCAGCCGGTGTTCGGTTGCGTAGGCTTCAAGTTCGGCGCGTGAGACATCCAGCAGCGGGCGCAGAAGATGTCCACGGCCCAAGACCCGCTCACGCGGCATTCCCGACAAACCTCTCACCCCGGCTCCGCGCAACAGTCGGAACAACAGGGTTTCAGCCTGATCGTCACGGTGCTGGGCGGTCAGCAGAATGTCCTCGGCATGAATCACCGCGCTGAACGCCCCATAACGAGCCTCACGGGCGGCGCGCTCGATACTGGCGCCAGGTTGAACCTGAACGCGAACCACCTGTAGCGACACACCGAGCGCATCACAGACCGACTGACAATGCTCCGGCCAGGCATCCGCCGCCGCTTGCAGGCCGTGATGAACATGAATGGCGCTGAGCGCCGGCAGGGATTCGATTTTTGCCAGGTCGGCGAGAAGGTGCAGCAGGACGGTGGAGTCGAGACCACCGGAGAAGGCGATGTGCCAGGTTGTGGCGTTGCGCCATGGAGCGAGTTGTTTGAGAAGCGTTGCACAAAGTGTCATTGACGCACCAAAACCTGTAGGAGCCGAGCTTGCTCGCGATGAACGTTAACGCGGTCGGCCTGTTAAACCGAGGCGTCCCAATCGCGGGCAAGCCTTGCTCCTACATGATGGAGGAGCGATCGATCAGAGACCGTAGCTCATCAGTCGCTCGTAACGACGGGCCAGCAGCGCATCATTGTCGAACTTCTTCAGCATCGCCAGTTGCGAGCTCAGCTCGGCACGGATCGACGCAGCCGCAGCAGCCGGGTCACGGTGTGCGCCGCCCAATGGCTCGCCGATCACCTTATCCACAATGCCCAGGCCTTTCAGGCGCTCGGCAGTGATGCCCATCGCTTCAGCGGCGTCCGGGGCTTTCTCGGCGGTTTTCCACAGAATCGATGCACAACCTTCCGGCGAAATCACCGCGTAGGTCGAGTACTGCAGCATGTTCAACTGATCGCAAACACCAATCGCCAAAGCACCACCGGAACCACCTTCACCGATCACGGTGGCGATGATTGGGGTTTTCAGACGCGACATGACACGCAGGTTCCAGGCGATCGCTTCGCTCTGGTTACGCTCTTCAGCGTCAATACCAGGGTAAGCGCCCGGGGTGTCAATGAAGGTCAGGATCGGCATTTTGAAACGCTCGGCCATTTCCATCAGGCGGCACGCCTTGCGGTAGCCTTCAGGACGCGGCATGCCGAAGTTGCGGCGAACCTTCTCGCGCACTTCGCGGCCTTTCTGGTGACCGATGATCATGACCGGCTGGTCGTCCAGACGGGCGATACCGCCAACGATGGCAGCGTCATCGGAGAAATGACGGTCACCGTGCAACTCATCGAACTCGGTGAAAATGTGTTCGATGTAGTCCAGGGTATACGGACGTTTCGGGTGACGCGCCAGGCGTGCGATCTGCCAGCTGGTCAGCTTGCCGAAGATGTCTTCGGTCAGCGTGCTGCTTTTGTCCTGCAGGCGGGAGATCTCATCGCCGATATTCAGCGAATTGTCGTTACCGACCAAGCGCAACTCTTCGATCTTGGCTTGCAGGTCGGCGATCGGCTGTTCGAAATCTAGAAAATTCGGGTTCATAGGCGTCCGTCTTGGGTCGACGTCCAAGAGAGCTTGGGCCGGCCGGTTGTCTATTCGCGCCCTACCTTAAGGGAGAGGCGCGTTCAGGTCGAGATTAAAAATTCGGGTCGAGATCAGGGCACGTTCCAAGGGGGACGAATGGCACCTGACCGTCAACGGTATTGGAGGAAGACGTTGTCTCGCCCGAACTGGTCACGCAAGGCTTGAATCAACGCATCCGCCGGATCGATTCGCCAGGTCTCGCCAAACTGCAGCAAGGCCTTAGCATCGGGGCTCGTGTACTCCATGGTGATCGGGCACGCACCGCGGTGACGCTTGAACAACTCACCCAGCCAGCGTAGCTGATCACCCTTCAAATCCTTGGTTTGCAGCTTCAGGCGCAGGCTCTCGGCGAGGTTGGTGCGCGCATCTTCCATGCTCATCACCCGCTTGACCCGCAGCTTCAGGCCACCGGAGAAGTCGTCATTACTGACCTCTCCCTCGACCACCACCATCGCGTCGGTCTGCAACAGCGACTGCGCCGTATGGAACGCCTCGGCAAACAACGACGCCTCGATCCGACCGGAGCGGTCATCGAGGGTGATGAAGCCCATCTTGTCGCCTTTTTTGTTCTTCATAACCCGCAGGGCGATGATCATGCCGGCGACCGTTTGGGTATCGCGCGCAGGCTTCAAATCGATGATGCGCTGACGGGCAAAGCGACGGATTTCACCTTCGTATTCGTCAATCGGGTGGCCGGTCAGGTACAGGCCCAGGGTGTCTTTCTCCCCTTTCAACCGCTCCTTGAGGGTCAGTTCCTTGGACTTGCGATGACTGGCGTAGACGTCCGCGTCTTCTTCGACAAACAGACCGCCAAACAGGTCGGCATGGCCGCTGTCCTGGGTGCGCGCGGTTTGTTCGGCGGCTTTGATCGCCCCTTCCATCGCGGCCAGCAAGATCGCACGATTCTGGTCGATGCTCGCCTGATAAGCCTTCGGTTCGTCATGGAAACAAGGCCCCAGACGATCCAGCGCGCCACTGCGGATCAAACCGTCCAGGGTGCGCTTGTTGATACGCTTGAGATCGACACGGGCACAGAAGTCGAACAGATCCTTGAACGGACCGTCCTGGCGCGCCTCGGTGATCGCTTCCACCGGACCTTCGCCCACGCCCTTGATCGCGCCGAGGCCGTAAATAATCCGGCCTTCGTCATTCACCGTGAACTTGAACTCGGAGGCATTCACATCCGGCGCGTCGAGACGCAGCTTCATGGTGCGAATTTCTTCGATCAAGGTCACAACCTTGTCGGTGTTGTGCATGTCCGCCGACAGCACCGCTGCCATGAATGGCGCCGGGTAATGCGTTTTCAGCCACGCCGTCTGGTACGACACCAGGCCATACGCCGCGGAGTGGGATTTGTTGAAGCCGTAGCCGGCGAATTTTTCTACCAGGTCGAAAATGTTACCGGCAAGGTCAGCGTCGATGTTGTTGGTCGCGCAACCTTCAATGAAACCGCCGCGCTGCTTGGCCATTTCTTCCGGTTTTTTCTTACCCATGGCACGACGCAGCATGTCCGCACCGCCGAGGGTGTAACCGGCCATGACCTGGGCAATCTGCATCACCTGTTCCTGATACAGGATGATGCCGTAAGTCGGCGCCAGTACGGGCTTGAGGCCTTCGTACTGGTAATCCGAGTGCGGGTACGCGAGCTCGGCGCGGCCGTGCTTACGGTTGATAAAGTCGTCCACCATGCCCGATTGCAGCGGGCCCGGACGGAACAGGGCCACCAGTGCGATCAAGTCTTCCAGGCAGTCGGGCTTGAGCTTTTTGATCAGCTCTTTCATGCCGCGCGACTCAAGCTGGAACACCGCCGTGGTTTCGGCTTTTTGCAGCAGTGTGTAGGTCGGCTTGTCGTCCAGCGGAATGAACGCGATGTCCAGCGGCGGTTCGTCGACCTTCGCGCGGTCGCGATTGATGGTCTTCAACGCCCAATCGATAACGGTCAGGGTCCGCAGGCCGAGGAAGTCGAACTTCACCAGGCCGGCCGCTTCAACGTCATCCTTGTCGAACTGGGTCACCAGACCGTCTCCGGCCTCATCGCAATAAATCGGCGAGAAGTCCGTCAGTTTGGTCGGCGCGATCACCACACCACCGGCGTGTTTACCGACGTTTCGCACGACGCCTTCCAGCTTGCGGGCCATTTCCCAGATTTCGGCGGCTTCTTCATCGACCTTGATGAAGTCACGCAGGATCTCTTCCTGCTCATACGCCTTTTCCAGGGTCATGCCGACTTCGAACGGAATCATCTTCGACAGACGATCCGCCAGTCCGTAGGACTTGCCCTGCACCCGCGCCACGTCCCGGACCACGGCTTTTGCAGCCATGGAACCGAAGGTGATGATCTGGCTTACGGCGTTGCGACCGTACTTGTCGGCCACGTATTCAATTACCCGATCACGACCGTCCATGCAGAAGTCGACGTCGAAGTCGGGCATCGATACCCGTTCCGGGTTAAGGAAACGTTCGAACAGCAGGTCATATTCGAGCGGATCGAGGTCCGTGATCTTCTGTACATAGGCCACCAGCGACCCGGCGCCCGAACCCCGGCCGGGACCTACCGGGACGCCGTTGCTCTTGGCCCACTGAATGAAGTCCATAACGATCAGGAAGTAACCGGGGAACCCCATCTGGATGATGATATCCAGCTCGAAATTCAACCGGTCGACGTAGACCTGACGCTTGGCCTCGTAGTCTTCGGTGGTGTCCTTGGGCAGCAGAACGGTCAGCCGTTCTTCCAGGCCATCAAAGGACACCTTGCGGAAATACTCGTCGATGGTCATGCCATCGGGAATCGGGAAGTTGGGCAGAAAGTGTTTGCCCAATTTCACTTCGATGTTGCAGCGCTTGGCGATCTCGACTGTGTTTACCAGTGCCTCGGGCAGGTCACTGAACAACTCGGCCATTTCCTCGGCGCTTTTGAGGTATTGCTGATCGCTGTAATTCTTCGAACGGCGCGGATCGTCGAGGGCGCGGCCCTCACCGATGCAAACGCGGGTTTCGTGAGCGGCGAAGTCTTCCTGCTTGATGAAGCGCACATCGTTGGTCGCGACCAGTGGCGCACCGATTTTGTCGGCCAGGGCCACGGCACCGTGCAACTGCTCTTCATCGTTGGGGCGATTGGTGCGCTGGATTTCCAGATAAAAACGGTCCGGAAACACCGCCATCCATTCGCGTGCCAGGTTTTCCGCTTCAGCCGGGTTGCCACTGAGCATGGCCAGGCCAATTTCGCCCTCTTTCGCCGCTGAGAGCATGATCAAGCCTTCGCTGGCTTCGGCGACCCATTCGCGCTCGATGATCACCGAGCCATTGCGCTGGCCGTCGATGAAACCACGGGAAATCAGTTCAGTCAGGTTGCGATAGCCGACAGCGTTCATGGCCAGCAGGCTGATCCGGCTAAGGGCGTTGTCCGGATCCTTGTTCGACAGCCACAAGTCGGCGCCACAGATCGGCTTGATCCCGGCCCCCATGGAGGCTTTGTAGAATTTGACCAGGGAACACATGTTGTTCTGGTCGGTGACCGCTACGGCAGGCATGTTCATGCCGACCAGGGTCTTAACCAGCGGTTTGATCCGCACCAGACCGTCGACCAGGGAATATTCAGTGTGCAGGCGTAGGTGAACGAATGAAGCCGGCATAGTGATCCTGTCTAGAAACGTGAAGACAACAAGGCCCGGATTGTACCGGGCCTTGAGTAAAACATCAGCCTTGCGACTAACTCTCGATCAGACTTTCCCGCGCCTCGTACGCCAGGCGCACCGGGGCGAACGAGCGGCGGTGAATCGGCGTTGGCCCCAAGCGGGCCAGCGCTTCCAGATGAACGGGGGTCGGATAGCCTTTGTGCCCGCCGATGCCGTAACCCGGGTAAATCAGTTCGAACGCGGCCATTTCGCGGTCGCGGCTGACCTTGGCCAGAATCGATGCCGCGGCAATGGCTGGCACCTTGCCGTCGCCCTGCACCACCGCTTCAGCGCGCATCGACAGTTTCGGGCAACGATTGCCGTCGATCATGGCCAGTTTCGGCTGGATGTGCAGACCTTCGACCGCGCGCTGCATCGCCAGCATGGTGGCGTGCAGGATGTTCAGCTCGTCGATTTCCTCGACTTCGGCCCGGGCGATGCACCAGCTCAGGGCTTTTTCGCAGATTTCGTCGAAGAGCTTTTCGCGACGGGCTTCGGTGAGTTTTTTCGAATCATTCAGACCGAGGATCGGACGGTTCGGATCGAGGATCACCGCAGCCGTGACCACTGCACCGCAGAGCGGGCCGCGACCGACTTCGTCGACACCGGCCACGAGGTCTTCGACTTCGGCGACCAGGGTGAAGTCCAGGCCCATCTGTGTGCTGGTTTTGCTCATTGTGTTTTGCCGATCAAGTTCAGTACTGCATCCGCCGCCTGATTGGAGGCGTCCAGACGCAAGGTACGGTGAATTTCGTCGAAGCCGCGAGTCTGTTCCTCGCCGCCTTCGATCAGAGGGAACAGCGTTTGCGCCAGCGCTTCGACTGTCGCGTCGTCTTGCAGCAACTCAGGCACCAACAGGCGCTGGGCCAAGAGGTTCGGCAAGGACACGTAAGGGCTTTTCACCATCCGCTTGAGGATCCAGAACGTCAGCGGCGCCAGACGATAAGCCACCACCATCGGTCGCTTGTAGAGCAACGCTTCCAGCGTAGCGGTCCCGGAGGCAATCAGCACCGCATCACAAGCGGCCAGGGCCAGATGGGATTTGCCGTCAAGCAAGGTCAGCGGCAGATCGCGACCGGCCAACAGCTCTTCAAGCTGCGCGCGCCGTTCAGGGTTGGCGCATGGCATGACAAAGCGCACACCTGGGCGCATGGCCCGCAAACGCTGGGCAGTATCAAGGAACAAGGCGCCGAGACGGCCCACTTCACCGCCACGACTGCCGGGCATCAACGCGACCAGAGGTCCCTCTGGCAATCCGAGCTCAGCCCGCGCGGCAGCCCTATCGGCCTCCAGCGGGATCGCATCGGCCAGGGAGTGCCCGACAAAACGCACCGGCACGCCCTTCTCTTCATAGAATTTCGCTTCGAACGGAAACAGCGTCAGCATCAGGTCGCAGCCTTCGCGGATCTTCAGCACGCGCTTCTGACGCCATGCCCACACCGACGGGCTGACGTAATGCACGGTCTTGATCCCGGCCTGACGCAGCTTGAGTTCGATATTGAGGTTGAAGTCCGGAGCATCGATACCGATGAACACGTCCGGCTTCTCAGCGATCAGGTCGGCGATCAGCTTCTTGCGACGCGCCAGCAGCTCACGCAACCGTCCCAGCACTTCCACCAGGCCCATGACCGAAAGCCGTTCCATGGGGAAGTATGAGGTCAGCCCCTCGGCCTGCATCAACGGACCACCGACACCGATGAATTCCACCGCCGGATGTCGAGCCTTGAGTGCGCGCATGAGGCCTGCGCCCAGAATATCGCCGGAAGCCTCTCCCGCTACCAGCGCAATACGCAGATTAGCCATGATTAACGAGTAATGCCGCGGGTCGAAGACTGGATGGAATCACGGAACACCGCGACTTCCGGGAACTGATCCGAAGGTTCGGCCAGTTCGGCAAGCGCTTGCTCGACGGTCAGGCCCTGGCGATAAACCACCTTATAGGCGCGGCGCAGCGCGTGGATCGCGTCTTCACTGAAACCACGGCGACGCATGCCTTCGAAGTTCATGCTGCGGGCTTCAGCGGGGTTGCCAAACACGGTGACGTACGCTGGAACGTCCTTGCCGATGGCTGTACCCATACCGGAAAAGCTGTGGGCACCAATGTGGCAATACTGGTGAACCAAGGTAAAACCGGAGAGGATCGCCCAGTCTTCAACGTGTACATGGCCAGCCAACGCGGTGTTGTTGACCAGGATGCAGTGGTTGCCGATGACGCTGTCGTGGCCGATGTGGGCATAGGCCATGATCAGGTTGTGATCACCCAGGGTCGTTTCCGAACGGTCTTGAACGGTCCCGCGGTGAATCGTCACGCCTTCACGGATGACGTTGTGGTCACCGATGACCAGACGGGTTTCTTCGCCTTTGTATTTCAGATCGGGCGTGTCCTCACCTACCGAAGAAAACTGGTAGATGCGGTTGTGCTTACCGATACGGGTCGGGCCTTTGAGAATCACGTGCGGCCCGATCACTGTCCCCTCGCCGATTTCCACACCTGCGCCGACGATCGACCATGGGCCGACCTCAACGTCGTCGGCCAGTACAGCCGTCGGATCGATGATTGCGCGAGGGTCAATCAAACTCATAGTTTGCGTTCCGCACAGATGATTTCAGCAGAGCAGACTGGCTTGCCGTCGACCGAAGCCTGGCATTCGAACTTCCAGATCTGACGCTTGCAGCTCAGGAACTTGGCTTCAAGGATCAACTGATCGCCCGGCAGCACAGGCTGGCGGAAGCGCAGCTTGTCGGAGCCGACGAAGTAGTAAAGGGTGCCGTCCGCCGGTTTCACGTCGAGCATTTTGAAACCAAGGATCCCGGCAGCCTGAGCCATCGCTTCGATGATCAATACGCCCGGCATGATTGGATGCGCAGGGAAGTGACCATTGAAGAACGGTTCGTTGATGCTGACATTCTTGTAGGCGCGAATGCGCTTGCCTTCCACATCCAGATCCACAACCCGGTCCACCAGCAGGAACGGGTAACGGTGAGGCAGGTATTCGCGAATCTCGTTGATGTCCATCATTTCGGGGGGAAGCCTATGTAAAGATTGGGAACGCACGAGTGACGCGCGCTCCTCTAGCAAATCAAGGAGGCAGTCTAACGGCTGTGCACACTTGATATGGAAATGGTATCAGCCATCTGAAGAAGCATTACCGTCAGGGGTCACTTCCCCTACGTGCTTTTCCAGTTGTCGCAGTCGCCGCGCGATGTCATCGAGCTGACGGATGCGTGCCGCGCTTTTGCGCCACTCGGCAGCCGGTTGCATGGCTGTACCGGAAGAATAGGCGCCCTTTTCGGTAATCGAGTGGGTCACCATGGTCATCCCGGTGATGAAAACGTTGTCGCAAATTTCGATGTGCCCCACCAGCCCCACACCACCTGCGAGCATGCAATGCTTGCCGATCTTGGTGCTGCCGGAGATCCCCACACAAGCGGCCATGGCGGTGTGATCACCGATCTGCACGTTGTGGGCAATCTGGATCTGGTTGTCGAGCTTCACACCATTACCGAGAACGGTATCGGCCAACGCACCGCGGTCGATGGCGGTATTCACGCCAATCTCCACATCGTCACCGACCAACACGCCACCGATCTGGGCGATTTTCTGCCAGACACCTTTTTCGTTGGCAAAACCGAAACCTTCGCCACCGAGCACGGCACCCGACTGAATGACCACTCGCTTGCCGATGCGCACGTCGTGATACAGCGTGACGCGCGGGGCCAGCCAGCCGCCTTCGCCGATTTCGCAACGCGCACCGATGAAGCAATGAGCGCCGATGGTCACGCCCGCCGCAATACGCGCACCGCTTTCGATCACCGCAAAGGCACCAATACTCGCCGCTGGATCAACCACTGCATCCGCGGCCACTACCGCTGTCGGGTGAACACCTGCGGGCGCCTTGGGCTTGGGATCGAACAAATGGGAAATACGCGCGTAGGCCAGGTACGGATCCGGCACTACCAGCGCATCACCGGAAAACCCTTCGGCATCAGCGGCCTTCAGCAACAGCGCTGCGGCCCGGCAGTCGGCCAGGTATTTACGGTATTGAGGATTTGCGAGAAAGCTCAACTGAGCTGGGCCAGCCTCTTGCAAAGTGGCTAGCCCAGTAATTTCTTTCTCCGGGTCGCCACGTAGCGTGGCGCCGAGGAACTCGGCCAACTGGCCGAGCTTAATAGTCGCTGTCATGGTTACTTCAGCTGATTCATGCGCTCGATAACCTGGCGAGTGATGTCGTACTGAGGCTTGACATCAATCACTGCGCCACGCTCGAAGACCAGGTCAAAAGCACCTTTCTTGATGACTTCTTCCACAGCGCTGTCCAGTTTCGGCTTGAGCTGCTTCAGCATTTCACGGTCGGCAACGGCTTTGGCTTCGTTCAGTTCCTTGGACTGGAACTGGAAGTCACGGGCCTTTTGCTTGAACTCGAGTTCAAGGCGCTCACGCTCACCTTGTTGCATCTTGTCGCCACCGGCCATCAGACGATCCTGAATACCTTTGGCGCTGCTTTCCAGCGTCTTGAGCTTGGTCAGTTGCGGGCCAAATTTCTTCTCGGCATCCACGGCATATTTCTTGGCCGCGTCGGATTCCAGCAGAGCCATCTGATAGTTCAGAACGGCGATTTTCATGTCGGCAAAAGCCGGACCTGCTACCAGTACGGTCGCCAGGAGAACCAATTGAGTCAACTTACGCACGATGTACTCCTACAAAATCCATTGTCGTTATTTTGGGACAGACGCTTAGAACGTCTGGCCAAGAGAGAATTGGAACACCTGGGTTTCAGCGTTATCCGGTTCTTTTACTGGCATGGCCAATGCAAAGCTCAGAGGACCCAGCGCGGTGACCCATGTCACACCCACACCGACGGAACTGGCCAGGTTGCTCAGACTGATATCGTTGCACTGCGTATTGGACTTCACATTAGCGTTAGTGTTGGAAGTCTGCTGGCACTTGGAGTCGAAGACGTTACCCACATCCCAGAATACCGAGGTACGCAGCGAGCGCTGATCTTTGACGAATGGCAGCGGGAACAGAATCTCCGCACCACCTTGAATCAGGACGTTACCGCCAAATGGCAGTGGATCCTGATCCGGGTCAGCAAGCGTGCCCGGGTTGCCAGTGACGCCTTGACCGCGGCTCGGAGTACTACGCGGCCCCAATGTGCTGTCCTTGAAGCCACGAACCGAGTTGAAACCACCAGCATAGTAGTTTTCATAGAATGGCAAGTCATCGGTCGAACCGTAACCGTCGCCATAACCCAATTCAGTGTGCAGGCGCATGGTGTAGTTCTCGCTCAGCGGCTGGAACAACTGGCCACGGTAGTCGAGCTTGTAGAACGACAGGTCGCTACCCGGCACGGTCACTTCCGCTGTCAAGCTTTGAGAATGACCACGGGTCGCCAGCACACCTTTGTTCAGGGTGGACTCGGACCAACCGGCCGATGCCTTGAAGTTCAGGTACTGGTCGCCTTCGGTGTTTACGAAGTCGAAGATTTCATCGACGGTGTACTGACCGGTCTTGATCTTGTCTTGCTGTGCAGTCAGGCCAAAGGTCAGACGCGAAGTCTCACTGATCGGGTAACCGACACTTACGCCGGCACCCAGGCTATCTACGGCATAGCTCGCTACGTCGACATCAAGGTCTTTGTAGTCGGTGGTGCGATAGAAAGCGTTGTAACCCAGGCTCACGCCATCGGCTGTCCAGTACGGGTCGACATAACCGAAGTTATAGCGGCTCTGGTATTCGCTTTTGGTCAAGCCGATGCTGACCTTGTTACCGGTACCCAGAAAGTTGTTCTGAGTGATGGAACCACCGAGGATCAGGCCGGCACTTTGAGCGAAACCAACGCTGGCAGTGATCGAACCGGAAGCCTGTTCTTCAACGCTGTAGTTCACATCAACCTGGTCATCGACACCTGGCACAGCAGGTGTTTCGACGTTCACTTCCTTAAAGAAGCCCAGACGCTCAAGACGAGTCTTGGATTGGTCGATCAGGTAGGTCGAAGCCCAGCCGCCTTCCATCTGACGCATTTCACGGCGCAGCACTTCGTCTTCAGACTTGGTGTTGCCACGGAAGTTGATACGGTTCACGTAAGCACGCTTGCCTGGATCGACCGCGAAAGTAATGTCGACGGTGTGGTCGTCTTCATGCGGCTGAGGCACACCGCTTACGTTGGCGAAGGTATAGCCCTCGTTACCCAGACGGCGAGTAATCAGCTCCGACGTGGTGGTCATCAGCTTGCGCGAGAACACCTGACCTTTCTGCACCAGCAGCAGGGATTTGATCTGGTCTTCAGGGACTTTCAGGTCGCCGCTCAACTTGACGTCACGAACGGTGTACTTATCGCCTTCGTTGACGTTGACGGTGATGTAGACGTGTTTCTTGTCCGGAGTAATCGATACCTGAGTCGAAGCGATATCCATATTGATATAGCCGCGGTCCAGGTAGTAGGAACGCAGGCGCTCCAAGTCACCGGAAAGTTTTTCCCGCGCGTACTTGTCGTCGTTCTTGAAGAAAGACAGCCAGTTGGTGGTCTTCAGTTCGAACAGGTCGATCAGGTCTGCTTCAGGGAAGACGGTGTTACCCACCACGTTGATGTGCTGGATGGCAGCGACGGTGCCTTCGTTGATGTTGACCTTCAATCCGACACGGTTACGCGGCTGCGGGACCACCTCGGTGTCGACGGTGGCCGAGTAGCGGCCCTGAGCGACGTATTGGCGTTGCAGCTCGTTACGCACACCTTCAAGGGTGGCGCGCTGGAAGATTTCACCTTCGGCCAGACCGGACTGCTTGAGGCCCTTCATCAGGTCTTCAGTAGAGATCGCCTTGTTACCTTCGATCTCGATACTGGCGACCGATGGACGCTCGACTACCGTGATGACCAGGACGGTGCCATCGCGGCCCAGCTGGATATCTTGAAAGAAACCGGTTTTGAACAACGCACGAGTGGATTCCACCAGGCGACGATCGTCCGCCTGTTCGCCGACGTTCAACGGCAAAGCACCAAAGACGCTACCCGCGGAGACCCGCTGGAGGCCATTGACGCGAATATCAGAGATAGTGAAGGACTCGGCGTGAACTTCGGCGATCATCAATACGGTGAGAACCGCAGTTAGCAGCAGACGTTTCATGAAGTCCTTTCTTATTCCAACTGGCAATAAACAAACTGCCGCAAAATGCGGCAGATTCGCAATTCAGCGAAGTGTTACAGACGGCCCAAATCATTGACCAGAGCAAGCAACATCACCCCGACCACCAAACTGATACCGATCTGTATCCCCCAACCCTGCACCCGATCTGACAAGGGGCGACCACGCGCCCACTCGATCAGATAAAACAACAAATGCCCCCCATCCAGTACAGGAATGGGCAACAAATTCAGAACTCCCAGGCTAATACTCAGATATGCAAGGAAATTCAGGAAATCAGCTACGCCCGACTGGGCAGAAGCGCCCGCCACTTTAGCAATGGTTATCGGTCCACTCAAGTTTTTTACCGAGAGCTCACCGAACAACATTTTCTTGAGTGAATCGAGGGTCAGCACGCTCATGGTCCAAGTGCGTCGCGCGCCCTCTCCAATCGCAGCCAATGGACCGTAACTGACTTCTCGAACCATCTCTGGCGGCCAATCGACCGCTTTCACTCCGGCCCCCATGTAACCGGTAGGTGCCTTGCTCTCGCCGCGAGAGGCCAACGTCACAGGGACGTCGATTTGAGCACCATCGCGCTCGATGCGCAGCATGATTTTGGTATCTGGATGCATACGCACGGTGTCGACCACTTGCTGCCAGTCATCCAGCGCCTTGCCGTCAAGGGCAAGCAAGCGATCACCGGTTTTCAGGCCCGCAGCCTGTGCCGGCCCCTTCGGATCGAGTTCGGCGAGCACTGGCGGTAACGCCGGGCGCCAAGGACGAATGCCCAGCGAACGAATCGGATCTGGCTCGTCGGCACCTTTAAGCCACTTATCCAGCACCAGCTCACGTGGGGAATCCGTCGTGGAACCCTGCTCACGCACCAATAATTGAAGGGTTCCGCTCTCACCAAGACGACGAACCAATTGCAGATTCACCGCAGCCCAACCGGACGTTGGTTCGCCATCAATGGCAATGATTTCCTGACCTGCGCTCAAACCAGACCGGGCGGCAACGCTGCCAGACTCGACCGCACCAATGACGGGCCGTACCTGCTCGCTGCCGAGCATGGCCAACACCCAGAAAAACACCATTGCCAACAAGAAGTTGGCGATCGGGCCTGCCGCCACGATCGCAATACGCTGACGGACAGATTTGCGATTGAAAGAATGTTCGAGCTGATCGACCGGCACTTCGCCTTCACGCTCATCGAGCATCTTCACGTAGCCACCCAATGGAATGGCAGCCACTACAAACTCAGTACCTTTCTTGTCGTGCCAGCGCAGCAGCGGCATACCGAAGCCTACGGAGAAACGCAGCACTTTGACCCCACAGCGACGTGCGACCCAGAAATGGCCGAATTCGTGGAAGGTAACCAGCACACCCAAAGCCACCAGGGTGCCGAAAATCATATAGAGCGCGCTCATCTACTTTCTCCGCAATTCTATCCGGTGCTGCATGGGCCAACATATGGCAGCACTTACCGCCCGTGACGACTCAACCATTGCCCGGCCAGCACTCGCGCTTTCTCGTCAGCCGTAAACACGGCCTCGAGATCGCCCACTGCGACGACAGGCTCGAGGTTCAACACTTCTTCGATAATACTCGCGATTTCCAGGTAGCGGACCCGCCCGTCGAGAAAGGCTGCAACAGCCACTTCATTCGCTGCATTCAGCATCGCTGGCGCGCTGTTGCCAGCCTCGGCTGCCTGGCGCGCAAGGCGCAGGCAAGGGAAACGCTCTTCATCGGGCGCCTGGAAATCCAGACGCGCAATAGCGAACAGATCCAGCGGTGCCACGCCGGAGTCAATACGTTCTGGCCAGGCCAGGGCATTGGCGATCGGGGTGCGCATGTCCGGATTGCCCAACTGAGCCAGCACCGAACCATCGATATAGTCGACCAGGGAATGGATCACGCTCTGAGGGTGAATAACCACTTCAACCTGGGACGGCTTGGCGTCGAACAGCCAGCAGGCTTCGATCAACTCGAGCCCTTTGTTCATCATGCTCGCCGAATCGACCGAAATCTTGCGTCCCATGGACCAGTTCGGGTGCGCACAGGCTTGCTCAGGGGAAACATGTGCCAATTCGGCCATCGGCGTCTGTCGGAACGGACCACCAGAGGCTGTCAGCAGAATCCGGCGTACGCCGACCACGCCAAGCCCACGGGCGAAATCCTGCGGCATGCACTGGAAAATCGCGTTGTGCTCGCTGTCGATCGGCAGCAATACCGAACCGCTTTTGTGCACGGCTTGCATGAACAGCGCCCCGGACATCACCAGCGCTTCTTTGTTAGCCAGCAGGATTTTCTTGCCGGCTTCAACTGCTGCCAGGGTCGGGCGCAAACCCGCAGCACCCACGATGGCCGCCATGACGGCATCGACTTCAGGATCGGAGGCCACCTGACACAACCCCTCCTCGCCCACCAATACCCGGGTCGACAGGCCGGCAGCGCGCAAGTCGTCCTGCAAGCCACGAGCAGGGCCCGCCTCAGGCACGACGGCGAATCGCGGGGTGTGGCGCACACACAGCGCCAGCAATTCACTCAAACGAGTAAAACCGCTCAAGGCAAAGACTTGATAACGCTCGGGATGGCGAGCAATGACATCCAGAGTGCTCAGACCAATCGAACCGGTCGCCCCCAGAACAGTAATCTGCTGAGGGCGACTCACGGTGCAGCCATCCACAACAATACGGCGAATACCGGGATCGCTGCCGTCAGGCTATCGATTCGGTCAAGGACACCGCCATGCCCTGGCAGCAGGTTACTGCTGTCCTTGATGCCTGATTGACGTTTGAACATGCTCTCGGTGAGGTCACCCACCACCGAAATGAAGACGATGACTGCAGCACCGACCAACCCCATGAGCATCTGGGCGAAACTCCAGTCGCGCACCAGGCCGACGATCGCTGTGATCACCAGGCTCAGCACCAGGCCACCGTAAACGCCTTCCCAGCTCTTGCCGGGACTGACCTGTGGCGCCAGCTTGCGCTTGCCAAAGGCACGGCCGGAAAAATACGCACCAATATCCGCGCCCCATACCAGCACCATCACGGCCATGATCAACCAGTTACCCAAGGGTTCCTGCTTGATCTGGACCAGACCTTGCCAGGCCGGCAACAGGATCAGCAAACCGATCACCAGCTTGCAGGCGGCACTGGCCCAGTGTTCGCTGGAACGCGGGTAGGTCAGCACCAGATACGTCGCCACGCCCCACCAGAGCACTGAAGCGCCCAGAACCCAAGGCGCAAGCCCCGGCAGGATGTGCATGACAAACAGCATCAATGCGACCACGACGGCATAGGCAACGCGAACCGGCTGAGCGGTGAAACCGGCCAGCCTGGCCCACTCCCAGGCACCGAGCGTCACTACTAGCCCGATAAACAGCGCAAAGCCGGAACCTTCGAGCAGGAAAAAACCGCACAAAGCGATCGGCAGCAGGATCAGCGCAGTAATGATTCGTTGTTTAAGCATTAAAACCGGGCTCCAGCCTCGACCTGCTCGCTCGTTTTACCGAAGCGGCGCTGGCGAGAAGCGAAATCGGCCAGCGCGTTTCGCATGGCGTCGTGTTTGAAGTCCGGCCAGAACAGGTCGGAGAAGTACAACTCGGCGTAGGCCAACTGCCACAGCAGGAAGTTACTGATGCGGTGCTCGCCACCGGTACGGATGCACAAGTCCGGCAACGGCAGATCACCGGTGGCCAGACAGGTCTGCAGCAATTCAGGGGTGATGTCTTCCGGGCGCAGATGCCCGGCCTGAACTTCCCGCGCCAGACGCTGGGCAGCCTGCGCGATATCCCACTGACCGCCGTAGTTGGCGGCGATTTGCAAGACAAAGCGGTTGGCCCCGACGGTCATCGCTTCCGCTTCACGCATGGCTGCTTGAAGTTCGGGGTGAAAACGCGAGCGATCGCCGATGATGCGCAGACTGATATTGTTGTCGTTGAGGCGCTTGGCCTCACGACGCAACGCTTTGAAGAACAAATCCATCAAGGCACTGACCTCATCAGCCGGGCGCTGCCAGTTTTCACTGGAGAAGGCGAACAGGGTCAACACCTCGACCTTGGCCTCAGCGCACACCTCGATTACCGCACGCACCGCGTCCACACCCGCTTTATGCCCGGCAACACCCGGCATAAAGCGCTTCTTCGCCCAGCGATTATTACCATCCATGATGATCGCGACATGGCGCGGCACCGCGGACGGTACAGTCTGCTTGGTCTTATCCATGAAAACTCGACCCTTATACGGCCATCAGGTCTTTTTCTTTCTCTGCCAGCTTCGCGTCGATTTCAGCCACGAATTTCTTGGTCAGATCATCAATCTCGCCGGTGGCACGACGCTCTTC
Organism: Pseudomonas sp. OV226; assembly: GCF_003148705.1. Taxonomy (NCBI): domain Bacteria; kingdom Pseudomonadati; phylum Pseudomonadota; class Gammaproteobacteria; order Pseudomonadales; family Pseudomonadaceae; genus Pseudomonas; species Pseudomonas sp. OV226. The sequence goes on from NZ_QGGS01000006.1 coordinate 36,049, forward strand.
GTCTTCACTGATTTCTTTTTCCTTGACCAGGTCCTTGAGCTGACTGTTCGCATCACGACGGATGTTGCGCACTGCAACACGGGCGTCTTCAGCGACATCGCGAGCCTGCTTGGTGAAACCGCGGCGGGTTTCTTCAGTCAGGGCCGGCATGCTGATCAGCAGCAATTCACCCAGGTTGGTCGGGTTCAGGTTCAGACCGGCACTGCCAATGGCTTTGTCGACAGCACCCAGCATGTTGCGCTCAAAGGCAACGACTTGCAGGGTACGGGCGTCTTTGACAGTAATGTTCGCCACTTGCTTGATCGGCGTGTCGGAACCGTAGTAAGGAACCATCACACCCTCCAGAATGCTTGGGTGCGCCTGGCCCGTACGGATACGGCCAAAGTTGTGCGCCAGCGATTCCACGGATTTTTGCATACGCTCTTTAGCGTCTTTCTTGATTTCGTTGATCATTGTTGGCCTTCCTCGATCAGGGTCCCTTCAGCGCCGCCATGCACGATGTTCAGCAAGGCGCCGGGCTTGTTCATGTTAAAGACGCGCAACGGCATCTTGTGGTCGCGACACAGGCAAATAGCCGTCAGATCCATCACGCCCAGCTTGCGATCCAGCACTTCATCGTAAGTCAGATGATCGAACTTCTCGGCATGCGGGTCTTTGAACGGGTCAGCGGTGTAGACGCCATCGACCTTGGTCGCCTTGAGCACGACATCGGCGTCGATTTCGATCGCTCGCAAGCAAGCTGCCGAATCCGTGGTGAAAAACGGATTACCGGTACCGGCCGCGAAAATCACGACCTCTTTGGCGTTCAGATGGCGCATGGCTTTGCGGCGATCATAGTGATCGGTCACGCCTACCATGGAAATGGCCGACATCACGATGGCCGAGATATTGGCACGCTCCAGCGCATCGCGCATGGCCAGGGCGTTCATCACAGTGGCCAGCATGCCCATGTGGTCGCCAGTTACCCGATCCATGCCGGCCGCGCTCAGCGCCGCACCGCGGAACAGGTTACCACCACCGATCACCAGACCGACCTGAACACCGATGCCGACCAATTGGCCGACTTCCAGCGCCATGCGATCCAGAACTTTCGGATCGATCCCGAACTCTTCCGAGCCCATCAGGGCCTCGCCGCTAAGCTTGAGTAGAATGCGTTTATAGCGAGCCTGATAACCACTGCCCTGCTGAGCCATTGCGAATCTCTCCTGCGGCGTATTTTAAAAATTCTTTGCGAGCTGTTTACAGCTGCGCTCACTCTAGCTTGGCGCTGCTTCAGCGCCATCGGAACATGGCTTTGTAAGCCAGTTCCAAAGGGAAACCAATTAAAAATTGGTGCCCCATCTGAAAAGAGGCTGCGCGCGCAAGCGGGCAGCCTCTTCAGGGCGACAGTTAAAAAACCGTCTTACTGCTTGGCAGCAGCCAGTTGAGCGGCAACTTCTTCAGCGAAGTTGTCGACTGGCTTCTCGATGCCTTCGCCTACCTTGAAGTAGGTGAAAGAAACGATTTCAGCACCGGCTTTCTTGGCCAGCTCGCCGACCTTGATTTCAGGGTTCTTGACGAACGCCTGCTCAACCAGGCTGGCTTCGGCCAGGAACTTGCTGATACGGCCTTTGACCATGTTTTCAACGATGTTTTCTGGCTTGCCTTTGATTTTTTCTTCGTTCAGCTGCAGGAACACAGCTTTTTCACGCTCGATCGCTTCGGCAGAAACTTCCGAAGGCAGCAGGAACTCTGGGTTGCTGGCCGCTACGTGCATAGCGATGTCTTTGGCCAGTTCAACGTTGCCGCCTTTCAGGACAACTGCAACACCGATCTTGTTGCCGTGCAGGTAACCACCAACAACATCACCTTCAACGCGTACCAGGCGACGGATGTTGACGTTTTCGCCAACCTTGCCAACCAATACCAGGCGATCAGCTTCTTGAGCGGCGATCAGCGGAGCGACGTCAGTCAGTTTGTCGGCGAACGCTTTTTCAACGCTAGCAGCAACAAATGCCTTGAAGTCGTCCTGCAGGGCCAGGAAGTCAGTCTGCGAGTTTACTTCCAGCAGAACAGCAGATTTGCCGTCTTCTTTCAGAGCGATAGCGCCTTCTGCAGCCACGTTGCCTGCTTTCTTGGCAGCCTTGATTGCGCCGGAAGCACGCATATCATCAATGGCTTTTTCGATGTCGCCGTCAGCCTTTTCCAGGGCTTTCTTGCAATCCATCATGCCTTCGCCGGTACGCTCACGCAGTTCTTTAACCAACGCTGCAGTAATTGCTGCCATTTTCAAAATCCTCTTGGATAGGTTTTCAACCATTCCACCCGATCGAACGGGCGATCAATTCTTCCCGAACCACCGTTGTAAGCCGCTGCACGTTACAGCTCTGCAAGTGCGGGGCCGACAAACGGTTTTCGAGGTGGCAAAAAGGGGGCCAAGCCCCCTTTTTGCTTACTGAGTCAACGCCAAGGCGTCAATTACTCAGCTGCTGCTACCGGAGCTTCTTCAACGAACTGCTCGGTGCCGCCAGCAACGTGGTTGCGACCGCGGATTACAGCGTCAGCCATCGAACCCATGTACAGCTGGATAGCGCGGATTGCGTCATCGTTGCCTGGGATGATGTAGTCAACGCCTTCCGGGCTGCTGTTGGTATCGACTACGCCGATAACCGGGATGCCCAGCTTGTTGGCTTCGGTGATCGCGATGCGCTCGTGATCAACGTCGATAACGAACAGTGCGTCTGGCAGACCGCCCATGTCCTTGATACCACCCAGGGAACGATCGAGCTTCTCAAGATCGCGAGTGCGCATCAGCGCTTCTTTCTTGGTCAGCTTGGCGAAAGTACCGTCTTCGGCTTGCACTTCAAGGTCACGCAGACGCTTGATGGAAGCACGGATGGTTTTGAAGTTGGTCAGCATGCCGCCCAACCAGCGGTGATCGACGTACGGCGAACCGCAACGTGCTGCTTCTTCAGCAACGATCTTGCCAGCGGAACGCTTGGTGCCGACGAACAGAATCTTGTTTTTGCCCTGGGCCAGACGCTCTACGAAAGTCAGAGCTTCGTTGAACATTGGCAGGGTTTTTTCAAGGTTGATGATGTGGATCTTGTTACGCGCGCCGAAAATGTATTTACCCATTTTCGGGTTCCAGTAACGGGTTTGGTGACCGAAGTGCACACCGGCCTTCAGCATATCGCGCATGTTGACTTGGGACATGATAGTTCCTTAATAAGTCGGGTTTGGCCTCCACGTATCCCAATGACCAACCAGCAGCATCAGCTGAAGGCACCCAGGTCATCGTGTCGACACGTGTGTGGATTTAAGCCTTTCGGGGTATCCCCGGAAAGCGGCGCATTTTATACCACAAGGCTCGCAAAAACGGAACCCGGATTCTCAAATCCGGACGCGCGTCTTAAATCGCCCCTTGGAATCATCAAGAATGCGCCTATCTATAGAGAGATGCTAAGCACTGAGGCTCAGATTTGCGCTGATCGTCTGATAGAATCAGGTTTTTCAGGGCTGCGCAGATCAATCGCACACCGCCCATTTCGTTTTGACAAGCGCCATTGAGCGCAGAGAGAGCCTGTATGACCGTCACCCTCAAAACCCCAGAGGACATCGCAAAAATGCGCATCGCCGGCAAACTGGCCGCCGATGTGCTGGAAATGATTGCCGAACATGTCAAACCGGGCATTACCACCGAAGAGCTGGATCGCATCTGCCACGACTACATCGTCAACGAACAGAAAGCCATTCCTGCGCCGCTCAACTACAAGGGTTACCCGAAGTCGATCTGCACTTCGATCAACCACGTTGTCTGCCACGGCATTCCGAACGAGAAGCCGCTGAAGGATGGCGACACGCTGAACATCGACGTCACCGTCATCAAGGACGGTTATCACGGTGATACCAGCCGCATGTTCCACGTCGGCACCGTGCCGGTCTGGGCCGAGCGCCTGTCGCAAGTGACCCAGGAATGCATGTACAAGGCGATTGAAATCGTCAAACCCGGCTGCCGCCTTGGCGACATCGGCGAAATCATCCAGAAGCACGCGGAAAAGAACGGTTTCTCGGTGGTTCGCGAGTTCTGCGGTCACGGTATCGGCAAAGTGTTCCACGAAGAGCCGCAGATCCTGCATTACGGCCGCGCCGGCACCGGCATGGAACTCAAGGCGGGCATGACCTTCACCATCGAACCGATGATCAACCAGGGCAAGGCCGACACCAAAGTGCTGGGCGATGGCTGGACCGCGATCACCAAGGACCGCAAGCTGTCGGCCCAGTGGGAGCACACCCTGCTGGTTACCGAAACCGGTTACGAGATCTTCACCCTGCGCGCCGACGACACCATCGCGCGCGTTTCGGCCTGATCCGTTCCGCAAAGCTCTCAGCCTTATAGACAGGAAAGCCAATCGATGCCGCAGGTGGATCCCGAACTCTTCGACCGCGGCCAGTTCCAGGCTGAACTGGCCCTGAAGGCAAGCCCGATTTCAGCCTTCAAGAAGGCGATCCGCCAGGCCCGCGAGGTGCTCGACGGGCGCTTTCGCAGCGGCCGCGACATTCGCCGGCTGATCGAGGACCGCGCCTGGTTCGTCGATAACATCCTGCAAAAGGCCTGGGAGCAGTTTAACTGGAGTGAAGACGCCGACATCGCGCTGGTCGCGGTCGGTGGCTATGGTCGCGGTGAACTGCACCCTTATTCCGACATCGATTTGCTGATCCTTCTGGACAGCGCCGACCACGAAGTTTTCCGCGATTCCATCGAACGTTTTCTGACCTTGCTCTGGGACATCGGCCTGGAAGTCGGTCAGAGCGTGCGCTCGGTGGACGAGTGCGCCGTTGAGGCCCGCGCCGACCTGACGGTGGTCACCAACCTGATGGAAAGCCGCACCATCTGTGGCCCTGAGCGCCTGCGCCAGCGCATGCTGGATGTCACCAGCACCGCGCACATGTGGCCGAGCAAGGACTTCTTCCTGGCCAAGCGCGCCGAGCAGAAGGCCCGCCACCACAAATACAACGACACCGAATACAACCTGGAACCCAACGTCAAAGGCTCGCCGGGCGGATTGCGGGACATCCAGACGATTCTCTGGGTAGCCCGTCGTGAATACGGCACCCTGAACCTGCGTGCACTGGCTGGCGAAGGTTTTCTGGTAGAGAGTGAAAACGCCCTGCTCGCCTCGTCCCAGGAATTCCTGTGGAAGGTCCGTTACGCGCTGCACATGCTCGCCGGTCGCTCCGAGGATCGCTTGCTGTTCGATCACCAGCGTTCGATTGCCGGGCTGCTGGGCTTCGTTGGCGATGACGCCAAGCAAGCCATCGAAAACTTCATGCAGCAGTATTACCGGGTGGTCATGAGCATTGCGCAGCTCAGCGACCTGATCATTCAGCACTTCGAAGAAGTCATCCTCGCCCCGGACGATGAAGCGCCGCCGCAGCCCATCAACTCGCGGTTCCAGCTGCACGACGGTTATATCGAGGCACGCAACGACAACGTGTTCCGTCGTACGCCGTTCGCCATGCTGGAAATCTTCGTGTTGATGGCCCAGCAACCGGAAATCAAAGGCGTGCGCGCCGATACCATCCGTCTGCTGCGCGAGAACCGTCACCTGATCGACGACGAATTCCGTAACGACATTCGTAACACCAGCCTGTTTATCGAGCTGTTCAAGTGCAAGATCGGCATCCACCGCAACCTGCGCCGGATGAACCGTTACGGCATTCTCGGGCGCTATCTGCCGGAGTTCGGCTTGATCGTCGGGCAGATGCAGCACGACCTGTTCCATATCTATACGGTCGACGCGCACACCCTGAACCTGATCAAACACCTGCGTAAGTTGCAGTACAGCCAGGTATCGGAAAAATTCCCGCTGGCCGCCAAGCTCATGGCCAAGCTGCCCAAGCCCGAGCTGATCTACATGGCCGGGCTCTACCACGACATCGGCAAGGGCCGCCATGGCGACCACTCGGAAATCGGCGCGGTGGATGCAGAGGCTTTCTGCCAACGCCATCAGTTGCCGGTGTGGGACAGCCGCCTGATCGTCTGGCTGGTGCAAAACCACCTGGCGATGTCGACCACCGCCCAGCGCAAGGACTTGTCCGACCCGCAGGTGATCCACGATTTCGCACAGGCCGTCGGTGACGAAACCCGCCTCGATTATCTGTACGTGCTGACCGTAGCCGACATCAACGCGACCAATCCGACCCTGTGGAACTCGTGGCGCGCCAGCCTGTTGCGCCAACTGTATACCGAGACCAAGCGCGCCCTGCGCCGCGGCCTGGAAAATCCGGTGGATCGTGAAATGCAGATCCGTCAGACCCAGAGCGCCGCCCTGGACATCCTTGTGCGCGGCGGAAACGATCCGGACGATGTCGAACAGCTGTGGTCACAACTAGGCGATGACTATTTCCTGCGCCACACCGCTGGCGACGTCGCCTGGCACACCGACGCGATCTTGCAACAACCTGCCGACGGCGGGCCGCTGGTGCTGATCAAGGAAACCACGCAGCGCGAGTTCGAGGGCGGCACTCAGATCTTCATTTATGCGCCGGACCAACACGATTTCTTCGCCGTGACCGTGGCGGCGATGGACCAGCTCAACTTGAACATTCACGACGCCCGGGTCATCACCTCCAGCAGCCAGTTCACCCTCGACACCTATATTGTGCTCGACACCGACGGCGACTCGATTGGTGATAACCCGGCGCGGGTCAAACAGATCCGTGATGGACTGACCGAAGCCCTGCGCAACCCGGACGACTACCCGACCATCATTCAGCGCCGGGTGCCGCGCCAGCTCAAGCATTTTGCCTTTGCGCCCCAGGTTACGATTCACAACGACGCTCAACGTCCGGTGACCGTGCTGGAACTCACCGCCCCCGACCGTCCAGGCCTGTTGGCGCGGATCGGCACGATCTTCCTGGAGTTCGACCTGTCGCTGCAAAACGCCAAGATTGCCACGCTGGGCGAGCGGGTGGAGGACGTGTTCTTCATTACCGACGCCAATAACCAGCAGTTGTCTGACCCGCTGCTGTGCAGCCGCTTGCAGGATGCAATCGTTGAACAACTGAGCGTCAGCCACGAACCCGATATCAAACTGTCACGACTCAGTATCTGAATTAACCAACTTTCCCTGTGGGAAAACGCTTATGTAGGAGCCGGGCTTGCCCGCGATAGCATCACCTCGGTGCACCTGACAAACCGAGGCGCCTGCATCGCGGGCAAGCCCGGCTCCTACAAAAGCCAGCGCCCACATTGAACGAGGCCCCCGATGAACAACGCTCTGACCCAGTTGCAGCCCTACCCGTTCGAGAAGCTCCGCGCCCTGCTCGGCAGCGTCACGCCAAACCCGGACAAGCGCCCTATCGCGTTGTCCATCGGCGAGCCGAAACACCGCTCGCCAAGCTTTGTCGCCGAAGCCCTGGCCAGCAATCTGGATCAGATGGCCGTGTACCCGACCACCCTCGGCATCCCGGCCCTGCGCGAAGCCATCGCCGCATGGTGCGAACGGCGTTTCAGCGTTCCGGGCGGCTGGCTCGACCCGGCGCGCAACGTGCTGCCGGTCAACGGCACCCGTGAAGCGTTGTTCGCCTTCACCCAAACCGTGGTCAACCGTGGCGAAGACGCGTTGGTGGTCAGCCCGAACCCGTTCTATCAGATCTACGAAGGTGCTGCGTTCCTCGCCGGCGCCAAGCCGCATTACCTGCCATGCCTTGACGAAAACGGCTTCAACCCGGACTTCGACGCCGTTTCGCCCGACATCTGGAAGCGCTGCCAGATCCTGTTCCTGTGCTCCCCGGGCAACCCGACCGGCGCACTGATTCCGGTCGAGACGCTGAAAAAGCTGATCGCTCTGGCCGACGAATACGACTTCGTAATCGCCGCTGACGAGTGCTACAGCGAACTGTACTTTGACGAGCAAACGCCGCCGGCCGGCCTGCTCAGCGCTTGCGTGGAACTGGGTCGCAAGGATTTCAAGCGCTGCGTGGTGTTCCATAGCCTGTCCAAACGCTCCAACCTGCCGGGCCTGCGCTCGGGTTTCGTGGCGGGCGATGCCGACATCCTCAAGGGCTTTTTGCTGTATCGCACCTACCACGGTTGCGCGATGCCGGTTCAAACCCAACTGGCCAGCGTGGCCGCGTGGAATGACGAAGTGCACGTGCGCGCCAACCGTGTGCTGTATCGCGAGAAATATGATGCCGTGCTGGAAATCCTCAGCCCGGTGATGGACGTACAGCGCCCGGACGGCGGCTTCTACTTGTGGCCGAATGTTGAAGGCGATGACGAAGCGTTCTGCCGTGACCTGTTTGTCGAAGAACATGTAACGGTGGTGCCGGGTTCTTATCTATCCCGTAACGTCGATGGGGCCAATCCGGGCGCGGGTCGAGTGCGCATGGCACTGGTTGCGCCGTTGGCGGAATGTGTTGAAGCGGCAGAACGCATTCGAAACTTTGTAACTCGCAACAAGTAATAAGCAACAGGCCTGTACCGTGCAACGCGGTGCAGGTCTTATTTGCAAAAGCAACTAACACATAGCAACTTTACGCCACGCCACATACACCACTAATCTCCAAGCCGAACAAAACAGAACCGCTCACCCGCAAGTGCCGACAAGGCATTCACAACGCTTTATTTGCGGCCATGTAAATTTTACCCCCCCTTACAACAACACCTTCTTCAAAATAAAACAGATACATTAATTTAATGACAACAAGGATGTTCACATGAACAACGCACATAATTGCGTCGCCAAACAGCCAGACAACATGCAAGCCTCTTACGACGTCGCGGTCTCCGAGAACCCTGCCAATCGCCCCACCTCGGCATCGGGTCGGCAAAAGCGCGCCGTCGGCAGCCACAAAAAATTCTGGGCCCCCGGCCGCACGTTGCGCATTGCGTTTCTGAACGGCGATCAAGCGTTCAAGGATGGCGTCAAGGCGGCTGCCAGCAACTGGCTGCCCTATATCAACCTCAAATTCGACTTCGTCGACGGTGAAGTCGGCGATATCCGTATTCGCACTGAACCGGCAACCTACTGGTCCAACATCGGTACCGACGCTCTGCTGACAGTAGAAGGCCCAACCATGGTGATATCGGACTGGATGCTTCAGCCTCGGCTTTTCGCCCACTACGTCATGCACGAATTTGGTCATGCATTGGGCGCCCAGCACGAGCACTTGCACCCTGAATCGAATATTCCGTGGAACAAGCCTGCGGTCTATCAAGACCACGGGGTACCTGAAGACGCCGATGAAAATTACTTTGGACGAAAGACCGTTGATGATCGCTATTTCAACTTGCTCGACCCCAGCGAAGTCAACTATTCGCCCTATGATCCAAAGTCGATCATGCACTACGAAATCCGTCAGGCCTGGACCCACGGCGACTTTAAAATATTCCTGAACTTGGCAATCAGTGAAAAGGACAAGGCGTTCATGGCCGAGGCTTATCCTTACCCTGAATAAACAAGTGACGGACACTGTTGATTAGTTGAAAGTTATTTGACCTGACCCGGTTTCGCCTCACTTAAATCCAATCCCCCCTAATACTTCCCTGAGTACGTCATCGCCCATCGGGTGATGACGACTGAGGCGATGCAATCGACAGCATTGAAGTGCCATATTAGCCGCTTAGACTGCAGGCTGGCCGTTACTTCAATGACGCACACCCCCCCTGATCGTCATGACGAACGGACAAACCCGACCACAGCCGACGCGAAACCGTCCGGTCATGGCATAATCCGTCACCTTCGATTCCCAGCACCTGCAAAGGGGGCAATTCCTTGACCGTTTCAAGTAAAACGTTGCACCTTTTCGGCATCAAAGCCTGCGACACCATGAAAAAGGCGCGCACCTGGCTCGATGAACACGCTGCCAGCTATGACTTCCATGATTACAAAGCGGTCGGCATCGACCGTGAACACCTGACCCAATGGTGCGATGAGCACGGTTGGGAAGTGGTGTTGAACCGTGCAGGCACGACCTTTCGCAAGCTCGACGACGAACGCAAAGCCGATCTCGACCAGTCGAAAGCCATCGAACTGATGCTCGCACAACCCTCGATGATCAAGCGCCCGGTGCTTGATCTCGGTGACCGAACCCTGATTGGCTTCAAGCCAGATATCTACGCGGCAGCGCTCAAGTAAGCCAGCCCGTTCAATTTTGTTAGAGGTATTCACATGTCCAATTCCCTGTTCAGCCTGGCCTTCGGTGTCGGCACCCAAAACCGTCAAGGCGCATGGCTGGAAGTGTTCTACGCCGCCCCTGTCCTGAATCCATCGGCTGAAGTCATCGCCGCCATCGCGCCTGTTCTTGGCTACACCGAAGGCAATCAGGCCATCGCGTTCAGCACCGCCCAGGCTTCGCAACTGGCCGAGGCACTCAAAGGCGTCGACGCTGCCCAGGCGGCACTGCTGACCCGTCTGGCCGAGAGCCACAAGCCGCTGGTCGCGACGATTCTGGCCGAAGACGTTCAACTGACTTCCACGCCTGAGGCTTACCTCAAGCTGCACTTGCTGTCCCACCGCCTGGTCAAGCCACATGGCCTGAACCTGGCCGGTGTGTTCCCGTTGCTGCCGAACGTGGCATGGACCAGCCAGGGCGCGATCGACCTGGCCGAGCTGGCCGAGCATCAACTGGAAGCCCGTCTGCGCGGCGAGCTGCTGGAAGTGTTCTCGGTGGACAAGTTCCCGAAAATGACCGACTACGTGGTACCCGCCGGCGTACGTATCGCTGACGCGGCACGTATCCGCCTGGGCGCCTACGTGGGCGAAGGCACCACCGTGATGCACGAAGGTTTCGTCAACTTCAACGCCGGCACCGAAGGCCCGGGCATGATCGAAGGTCGTGTTTCGGCAGGCGTATTCGTCGGCAAGGGTTCGGACCTGGGCGGCGGTTGCTCGACCATGGGCACCCTGTCGGGTGGCGGCAACATCGTGATCAAGGTCGGCGAAGGCTGCCTGATCGGCGCGAACGCCGGTATCGGTATCCCGTTGGGCGACCGCAACACCGTGGAGTCTGGCCTGTACGTGACCGCCGGCACCAAAGTGGCGCTGCTGGACGAAAACAACAAGCTGGTCAAAGTCGTCAAGGCGCGTGAACTGGCCGGTCAACCTGACCTGTTGTTCCGTCGCAATTCGGAGACCGGCGCCGTGGAATGCAAAACCCACAAATCGGCCATCGAACTGAACGAAGCGCTGCACGCTCACAACTAAGCTTCGTCACGATCACCTGTGTAGGAGCAGAGCTTGCTCGCGATGGGGCCCTTAAGGCCGCCAAAAAGCTTCGCGAGCAAGCTCTGCTCCTACATGGTCAGGCGTCTACCCGCCCATGTTTACCAGGGCCGAATAACATGATGATCCCCTCTCCCTGGCGCGCCGATTTTCCGGCCATCGCCGCTTTGCAACGGCAAGACCAGACCTATCTGGACAACGCCGCCACCATGCAAAAACCTCAAGCCCTGCTGGATGCCCTGACGCATTACTACGCCAACGGCGCGGCCAACGTGCATCGGGCGCAACACTTGCCCGGCGCCCATGCCACCCAGGCGTTCGAGGCCAGCCGCAGCAAAGTCGCGCAATGGCTGAATGCCGGCGATTGCGGGCAGATTATTTTTACCCACGGCGCGACGTCAGCGCTGAACCTCCTGGCGTACGGCCTGGAACATCTTTTCCAACCGGGCGATGAGCTGGTCATCAGCGCTCTGGAGCATCACGCCAACCTGCTGCCATGGCAGCAACTGGCACACCGCCGCGAGCTGAAACTGGTGATCCTGCCGCTGGATGCCGACGGTTTGATCGACCTTGAGGCCGCCGCACGCCTGATCGGTCCGCAAACCCGTTTGCTGGCCGTCAGTCAGTTGTCGAACGTGCTCGGCGCCTGGCAGCCGTTGCCCGCCCTATTGGCGATGGCCAAGGCACACGACGCGTTGACCGTGGTCGATGGCGCTCAAGGCGTGGTGCATGGTCGGCATGACGTGCAAGCACTGGGTTGCGACTTCTATGTGTTTTCCAGCCACAAGCTCTATGGCCCCGATGGCCTGGGCGTGCTGTTCGGGCGCAACGAGGCGCTCAAGCATCTGCGTCATTGGCAGTTCGGCGGCGAAATGGTGCTGGACGCGGATTACCATGGCGCACGCTTTCGCCCTGCCCCACTGGGTTTCGAGGCGGGAACGCCGCCGATTGCCAGTGTGATTGGTCTGGGCGCGACGCTGGACTACCTCGCCGGGCTCGATCAGGACGCCGTTAACGCCCACGAAACGGCGTTGCATGACTATTTGCTAAAAGGACTTGAAGCCCGAAACGGCATTCGCCTGCTGGGCAAACCGCAATTGGCGCTGGCCAGTTTTGTCGTCGAGGGTGTGCATAACTCGGATCTGGCGCATTTGCTGACCGAACAGGGGATTGCCGTGCGTGCGGGTCATCACTGCGCCATGCCGCTGCTCAAGAGCTTCGAGTTGGCCGGGGCGATCCGGGTGTCGCTGGCGCTGTACAACGATTCCGAAGACCTGGAGCGGTTCTTTGAAGCGCTGGATCAGGCGCTGGAGTTGCTGCGATGAACTTGCCTGCCGAGGCTGTGACGGCGCTGGACACGTTCCAGAACGCTGCCGGCTGGGAACAACGGGCGCGCCTGTTGATGCAATGGGGCGACCGCCTGCCGGCGCTGAGCGATGTGGATAAGGTGGATACCAACCGGGTGCATGGCTGTGAAAGCCAGGTGTGGCTGGTGGGTTCACTGAATGACGGTCACTGGCAGTTCGCGGCGAGCAGCGATGCCCGGTTGATTCGCGGGTTGGTGGCGTTGCTGCTGGCGCGGGTCAACGGATTGTCGGCGGCCGATTTACGGCAGGTGGATTTGCCGGACTGGTTCAATCAACTCGGGCTTTCGCGGCAGCTTTCACCTTCGCGCAGTAATGGCCTCAACGCCGTGCTTCAGCGGATGAATGAGTTGGCCTCACTCCCGTAGGAGCAAAGCTTGCTCGCGATGACATCAACGCGATCTACCTGAAGGACCGCGTCGCCTGCATCGCGAGCAAGCTTTGCTCCTACGGTTGTTACTACGCCGTAGGTTTGATGCGGTCCGAAGGCCGCCGAACCCCCGCCACAATCTTATCCACAGCCTTGGTCGCCGCGACCATGCCGAACGTCGCCGTCACCATCATCACCGCGCCAAACCCGCCGGCACAGTCCAGCTTCACGCCATCACCGACAAAACTCTTCTGCAGACAAATGCTGCCATCCGGTTTCGGGTAGCGCAGTTGCTCGGTGGAGAACACACACGGCACGCTGTAATGACGGGTCACGGTGCGGGAGAAGCCATAATCGCGGCGCAAGGTGGAACGCACTTTCGACGCCAGCGGATCGTTGAACGTACGGTTCAAATCGCACACCTGAATCAACGTCGGATCAATCTGCCCACCTGCCCCGCCAGTGGTGATGATCTGGATCTTGCGGCGCTTGCACCAGGCAATCAGCGCTGCCTTGGCGTTAACGCTGTCGATGCAATCGATCACGCAGTCGATGTTCGGCGTGATGTACTCGGCCATGGTCTCGCGGGTGACGAAATCCGCCACGGCGTGCACCGTGCAGTCCGGGTTGATTCCGCGCAGACGCTCGGCCATCACCTCAACCTTGGGTTTGCCGACCGTGCTGTCCAGCGCGTGCAACTGGCGATTGACGTTGCTGACGCAGACGTCGTCCAGGTCGAACAGCGAAATCTCGCCCACCCCACACCGGGCGACAGCTTCCGCCGCCCAGGAACCGACGCCACCGACGCCGACAATCGCCACATGCGCCGCGCGCAGGCGCGCCAGGCCTTCGATGCCATACAAACGGGCGATGCCGGCAAACCGCGGATCTTCTGCACTCATGACCATTACCCCAAAAACCGGCGCGCATTATAGGGCTTCGCTGCGCCAAGTTCTGAATTTCAATCTACAAGTGTAAGAACTTATGTGAAAGCAAATTGCCCAATGTCCGGCAATTCCCTGTCCGCTGTACGAAAAGAGAATGCCCGGTGTAGGATGCGCGCCCCTTGGCGACCGCCAACCGTTCCTCCGTTCCACAGTCTTTGGAACCTGAAATAGCTATGTCATCCCGCAAATTTGGACTCAACCTGGTCGTGGTGCTCGCCATCGCAGCCTTGTTTACCGGCTTCTGGGCGCTAATCAACCGCCCGGTTACCGCCCCCAACTGGCCTGAACAGATCTCCGGCTTCTCGTACTCGCCGTTCCAGCAAGGCCAGTACCCACAGAAAGAGCAGTACCCGACCGACGATCAAATGCGTCGCGACCTGGAGATCATGAGCAAGCTGACGGACAACATCCGTACTTACTCGGTCGACGGCACCCTGGAAGACATTCCCAAGCTCGCAGAAGAATTCGGCCTGCGCGTGACCCTGGGGATCTGGATCAGCCCGGACCAGGAACGCAACGAGCGCGAGATCACCCGCGCCATCGAAATCGCCAACACCTCCCGCAGCGTGGTTCGCGTGGTTGTAGGCAACGAGGCGATCTTCCGTAAGGAAATTACCGCTGCGGAACTGAGCGTGATCCTCGATCGCGTCCGCGCCGCCGTGAAAGTGCCGGTGACCACGTCCGAACAGTGGCACGTCTGGGAAGAGCACCCGGAACTGGCCAAACACGTCGACCTGATCGCCGCCCACGTTCTGCCTTATTGGGAATTCATCCCGGTGGACAAGGCCGGCCAGTTCGTCCTCGACCGCGCCCGCGACCTGAAAAAGATGTTCCCGAAAAAACCGCTGCTGCTCTCGGAGGTTGGCTGGCCGAGCAACGGCCGCATGCGTGGCGGCACCGATGCCAGCCCGGCGGATCAGGCGATCTACCTGCGTACCTTGGTCAACAAACTCAATCGCCAGGGTTTCAACTACTTCGTGATCGAAGCGTTTGACCAGCCGTGGAAGGCCAGCGACGAAGGTTCGGTGGGCGCGTATTGGGGCGTGTTCAACGCCGCGCGCCAGCAGAAGTTCAACTTCGAAGGCCCCGTGGTCGCGATCCCGCAATGGCGCGTGCTGGCAATCGGCTCGGCCGTGCTGGCCTTGCTGTCCTTGACCTTGCTGATGATCGACGGCTCGGCCCTGCGCCAACGTGGCCGCACGTTCCTGACCTTTATCGCGTTCCTTTGCGGTTCGGTTCTGGTCTGGATCGGTTACGACTACAGTCAGCAATACAGCACTTGGTTCAGCCTGACGGTCGGTTTCCTCCTGGCACTCGGCGCGCTCGGGGTCTTTATCGTTCTGCTGACCGAGGCGCATGAACTGGCCGAAGCGGTCTGGACCCACAAGCGCCGACGTGAATTCCTGCCGGTGGTGGGCGATTCGGACTACAGACCAAAAGTCTCGATCCACGTCCCTTGCTACAACGAGCCGCCGGAGATGGTCAAACAGACCCTCAATGCCCTGGCCAACCTCGACTATCCGGACTTCGAAGTCCTGATCATCGACAACAACACCAAGGACCCGGCGGTCTGGGAACCGGTGCGCGATTATTGCGAAACCCTCGGCCCGCGCTTCAAGTTCTTCCACGTTGCACCGCTGGCCGGCTTCAAGGGTGGTGCACTGAATTACCTGATCCCGCACACCGCCAAGGATGCCGAAGTGATTGCGGTGATCGACTCGGACTACTGCGTCGACCCGAACTGGCTCAAGCACATGGTGCCGCACTTCGCCGATCCGAAAATCGCCGTGGTGCAGTCGCCGCAGGATTACCGCGACCAGAACGAAAGCACCTTCAAGAAGCTTTGCTACGCGGAATACAAAGGCTTCTTCCACATCGGCATGGTCACCCGTAACGACCGTGACGCGATCATCCAGCACGGCACCATGACCATGACCCGGCGCTCGGTGCTCGAAGAGCTCGGCTGGGCCGATTGGTGCATCTGTGAAGACGCCGAGTTGGGTCTGCGTGTCTTCGAAAAAGGCCTGTCGGCGGCGTATTACCACACCAGCTACGGCAAAGGCCTGATGCCCGATACCTTTATCGACTTCAAGAAACAGCGTTTCCGCTGGGCCTACGGGGCGATTCAGATCATCAAGCGTCACACCGCCAGCCTGCTGCGCGGCAAGGACACCGAACTGACCCGTGGCCAGCGTTACCACTTCCTCGCGGGCTGGTTGCCGTGGGTCGCGGACGGCATGAACATCTTCTTCACCGTGGGCGCCCTGTTGTGGTCGGCGGCGATGATCATCGTGCCGCAACGGGTCGATCCACCGTTGCTGATTTTCGCGATCCCGCCATTGGCGCTGTTCGTGTTCAAGGTCGGCAAGATCATCTTCCTGTATCGCCGCGCCGTCGGCGTGAACTTGAAAGATGCGTTCTGCGCGGCTCTGGCCGGGCTGGCGTTGTCGCACACCATCGCCAAAGCGGTGCTGTACGGCTTCTTCACCAGCAGCATTCCGTTCTTCCGCACCCCGAAAAACGCCGACAACCACGGCTTCTGGGTGGCGATTTCGGAGGCGCGTGAAGAGGTGTTCATCATGCTGCTGTTGTGGGGCGCGGCACTGGGGATCTTCCTGGTGAACGGCTTGCCGAGCAACGACATGCGCTTCTGGGTGACCATGTTGCTGGTGCAGTCGCTGCCGTACCTGGCGGCGCTGATCATGGCGTTCTTGTCTTCGCTGCCCAAACCGGCCGCCGAGCCTGAGCCGGCGCCAGCCGTCTAAAACTGTACAGATGCACTAAACGGCGGCCAATGGTCGCCGTTTTGCTTTAAGATAACCGCCATTTTGCGCGCCCAGCACCAATTCCTGTAGGAGCAAAGCTTGCTCGCGATTGATGCGACTCGGTGTAACAGAAAGACCTCATCATCGTTCATCGCGAGCAAGCTTTGCTCCTACACAATTAGCTTCCGGAGTTTTCCATGACGGCCCACGCCGACCTTTCGCCGACCCTTCAACTCGCCATCGACCTGATCCGCCGCCCGTCCGTGACGCCGGTCGACGCCGATTGCCAGAAGCAGATGATGCAGCGCCTGGGCGATGCCGGTTTCATGCTGGAACCGATGCGCATCGAAGATGTGGATAACTTCTGGGCGACCCACGGCAAACACGACGGCCCGGTGCTGTGCTTCGCCGGTCACACCGACGTGGTCCCGACCGGCCCGGTGACCGCCTGGCAGATCGACCCGTTCAACGCGCTGATCGACGAACACGGCATGCTCTGTGGCCGTGGCGCAGCTGACATGAAAGGCAGCCTGGCCTCGATGACCGTGGCCGCCGAGCGTTTTGTCGCCGACTACCCGGATCACAAGGGCAAGGTCGCATTCCTGATCACCAGTGACGAAGAAGGCCCGGCGCACCACGGCACCAAGGCAGTGATTGAACGCCTCGCGGCGCGCAAGGAACGTCTGGACTGGTGCATCGTTGGCGAGCCGTCGAGCACCACCCTGGTGGGCGATGTGGTCAAGAACGGTCGTCGCGGTTCCCTCGGCGCCAAATTGACCGTGCGCGGTGTGCAAGGTCACGTGGCCTATCCGCACCTGGCGAAGAACCCGATCCACCTCGCCGCCCCTGCCCTGGCCGAACTGGCCGCCGAGCACTGGGACCACGGCAACGATTTCTTCCCGCCGACTAGCTTCCAGATCTCCAACGTCAATTCCGGCACCGGCGCGACCAACGTCATCCCGGGTGATCTGGTGGCGGTGTTCAACTTCCGCTTCTCCACCGAGTCCACCGTCGAAGGCCTGCAAAAGCGCGTGGCCGACATTCTCGACAAGCATGGCCTGGACTGGCACATCGACTGGGCGTTGTCCGGCCTGCCGTTCCTCACCGAACCGGGTGCGTTGCTGGATGCCGTGGCGTCGAGCATCAAGGACATCACCGGTCGCGAAACCAAGGCTTCCACCAGTGGCGGCACCTCTGACGGTCGTTTCATTGCGACGATGGGCACGCAAGTGGTTGAACTGGGCCCGGTCAACGCGACCATCCACCAGGTCAACGAACGCGTACTGGCAGCTGACCTCGATGTGTTGACCGAGATCTACTACCAGACCCTGATCAAGTTGCTCGCCTGATGCTCGCGTGCCCGATATGCAGTGAACCGCTGAATGCGGTGGACAACGGCGTGGCCTGCCCCGCCGGGCATCGTTTCGACCGCGCGCGACAGGGTTACCTGAACCTGTTGCCAGTGCAGCATAAAAACAGCCGCGACCCTGGGGATAACCTGGCCATGGTTGAAGCCCGCCGCGACTTCTTGAACGCCGGCCATTACGCGCCGGTGGCCAAGCGCCTGGCGGAACTGGCAGCCGGCTATGCACCGCAGCGCTGGCTGGACATCGGCTGTGGCGAGGGTTACTACACCGCGCAAATCGCCGAGGCTTTACCGAACGCCGACGGTTACGCGCTGGATATCTCTCGCGAAGCGGTCAAACGAGCGTGCAAGCGTAACCCGCAGCTGACCTGGTTGATCGCCAGCATGGCACGGGTGCCATTGGCCTCGGGCAGTTGCCAGTTTCTGGCGAGCGTCTTCAGCCCTCTGGACTGGGAAGAAGCCAAACGCCTGCTCAGCCCCGGTGGCGGTTTGATGAAAGTCGGGCCGACCAGCGGTCACCTGATGGAGTTGCGCGAACGGCTGTACGACGAAGTCCGTGAGTACACCGATGACAAGCATCTGGCCCTGGTGCCGGAAGGCATGGCGCTGCAACACAGCGAAACCCTTGAATTCAAACTGACCCTGGAAAGTGGTCAGGATCGCGCCAACCTGTTGGCGATGACCCCTCACGGTTGGCGCGCCAGTGCCGAACGCCGCACAGCGGTGATCGAGCAGGTCGAGCCGTTCGAGGTCACCGTGTCGATGCGCTACGATTATTTCGTACTTCAATAATTTTTGGTCTTGAGCAACGGCTTGAGGCCGGCTAAATCCGCGAATGGATTTTTCAGACCCGCAGTGAGGACATCCATGCGCCAACCCGATATCGAGATTTACCTGAAAGACGCCGACGTTGACCACAAAGCCATTTCGGCCTGGCTCGGCGCGGCTTTAGGCCCGTGCACCGACTGGGTCCAGAAAGGCCAGACCTACAAGTGCAAGGCCGGCAACGTGCCCGTCACCTGGCTGCCCAAAGCCGTGGGCAAGTGGAACAGCCTGTTTCTGGACAGCGACCAGACCCCGTGGGAAGACGACATCGCCTGCGCCCGCGCAGCCTTTGCCGCGCTGAACGTGGAAGTACGTTGCGCGCCGGGGACGTGGGTCGAGGAAGAAGGCGAAGAGACAGCGGATCGCTGGATGCGCATCAGCGCTGATGGTGAAGAAGAAATCACCTGGAAAACCGCTTAACAACGACACGCATAACCTGTGGGAGCGGGCTTGCCCGCGAAGGCGGCGGCACATCCAGAATAGATGTGACTGACAAACCGCTTTCGCGGGGAAGCCCGCTCCCACAGTGTTTTTTGGTGATCCAAAGAGTGCGAGTTACAGCCCCACCACATCCTCAGCCTGCAAACCCTTCTCGCCGGTCACCACGGCATATTCAACCTGCTGACCTTCAGCCAGCGAACGGTGCCCTTCGCCACGAATCGCGCGGTAGTGCACGAACACGTCCACCCCGTCCTCGCGTTGAATAAAGCCGTAGCCCTTGGCGTCGTTGAACCACTTCACGTTGCCGGTTTCGCGTGTTGCCATTTGTTCATACTCCCTTTTTATTATTGATCGGGCTTTTCGCAGGAAAGCCTTCAGGAACGTCAATCTGCGCGCGACGTCCCAGCAAGGGCTTCGACGGCAGACGGCCGAGTATATGACAGGCAGCGAAACTCTCAACTCAACTTTACTTAGGCGCTTTTTTGCCGATTTTCGACGAATCCGGCACACTGTCGCCCTCCCGAGCAAACGCTCGGTTTTACTCACTCACGCAGAAGCCGTATGACCCGCTCCCCGTTCCGCCGTCTTGTGTTTGGCACCCTGCGTCGACTGTTGTACCTCTGGGTTCGCTCGGAGACGATCAACCAGTCGTCGTTCACCCTCAACCTCGACCGCAGTCGTCCGGTGTTCTACGTCCTGCAAAACCCTTCGCTGACCGACCTCGCCGTGGTCGACACCGAATGCAGCAAGGCTGGCCTGCCCCGCCCGGTATTGCCGGTTTCAGTAGGTAACCTGCTGGAACCCGCCGCGTTCTTTTACCTGACGCCAGAGCCCGACTGGCTCGGTCGACAGGACAAACGCGGCGCGCCGCCAACCCTGACCCGCCTGGTCAGCGCCCTGAGCCAGAATGGCGCCGAAGACGCGCAGATCATTCCGGTCAGCGTGTTCTGGGGTCAGTCGCCGGACAGCGAATCGAGCCCGTGGAAATTGCTCTTCGCCGACAGTTGGGCCGTCACCGGTCGCCTGCGCCGCTTGCTGAGCATCATCGTGCTGGGGCGCAAGACGCGTGTGCAATTCTCTGCGCCGATTCACCTGCGCGAGCTGATCGATCACAACAAGGGCCACGAGCGCACCGTGCGCATGGCCCAGCGGATCCTGCGGGTGCACTTCCGCAATCTCAAAGCCGCCGTCATCGGCCCGGACATTTCGCACCGACGCAATTTGGTCAAAGGTTTGCTCAACCAGCCACTGGTCAAGCAAGCGATCCTCGATGAAGCCGAGCGCGAGAACATCTCCCCGGAGAAAGCCAAGGCCCAGGCCTTGCGTTACGGCAACGAAATCGCCTCGGACTACACCTACACCGCAATCCGCTTCATGGAAGTGGTGCTGAGCTGGTTCTGGAACAAGATCTACGACGGCATCAAGGTCAACAACATCGAAGGCGTGCAAAAAGTCGCCCCGGGTTACGAAGTGATCTACGTACCCTGCCACCGCAGCCACATCGACTACCTGCTGCTGTCCTATCTGCTGTTCCGCAATGGCCTGACCCCGCCGCACATCGCTGCCGGGATCAACCTCAACATGCCGGGGATCGGCGGCCTGCTGCGTCGCGGCGGTGCGTTCTTCATGCGCCGTACTTTCAAAGGCAACCCGCTGTACACCTCGGTGTTCAACGAATACCTGCACACCTTGTTTACCAAAGGCTTCCCGGTCGAGTACTTCGTCGAGGGCGGCCGTTCGCGAACCGGGCGCATGCTGCAACCGAAAACCGGGATGCTGGCGATTACCCTGCGCAGCTTCCTGCGTTCGTCGCGCATGCCCATCGTGTTTGTGCCGGTGTACATCGGTTACGAGCGCGTATTGGAAGGCCGGACCTACCTCGGCGAACTGCGTGGTGCGACCAAGAAGAAAGAGTCGATTTTCGATATTTTCAAAGTCATCGGCGCGCTCAAGCAGCGCTTCGGCCAAGTGGCGGTGAACTTCGGCGAGCCGATCAAACTGGCGGAATTCCTCGACAGCGAACAGCCGGACTGGCGCCAACAGGAGCTCGGCCCGCAATTCAAACCGGCCTGGCTCAACGAAACCACCAACCGTTTGGGCGAGAAAGTTGCGCAGCATCTGAACGAAGCCGCAGCGATCAATCCCGTGAACCTGGTGGCCCTGGCGTTGCTGTCCACCAGCCGATTGGCGCTGGATGATCGCGCCATGGCGCGAGTGCTGGACCTGTACCTCGCACTGTTGCGCAAGGTTCCCTACTCGCCGCACACCACACTGCCGGAAGGCGATGGTCGCGCACTGATCGAACACGTGAAGGACATGGACTTGCTGTCCGAGCAGAGCGATGCCCTGGGCAAGATTCTGTATCTGGACGAGCAGAACGCCGTCCTGATGACCTACTACCGCAACAACGTGCTGCACATTTTTGCGTTGCCGGCACTGCTCGCGAGTTTCTTCCAGAGCGCGTCGCGCATGAACCGCGAGCAGATCCTGCGTTACACCCGCGCACTGTATCCGTACCTGCAATCGGAACTGTTCATTCGCTGGTCCATGGATGAACTAGACGCGGTGATCGACCAATGGCTGGAAGCGTTCGTTGAACAAGGCCTGCTGCGTTTCGAAAACGATGTCTACCTGCGCCCCGCACCAAGCTCACGGCATTTCGTGCTGCTGACCTTGCTGTCGAAGAGCATCGCCCAGACCTTGCAGCGCTTCTATATGACCGTGTCCCTGCTGCTCAACAGCGGCCAGAACAGCATCAGCGCCGAAGAACTCGAAGACCTGTGCACAGTCATGGCCCAGCGCCTTTCGATCCTCCATGGCCTGAACGCCCCCGAGTTCTTCGACAAGAGCCTGTTCCGTCACTTCATCCAGACGATGCTTGATCTGGAGGTGCTCAAGCGCGACGAAGCTGGCAAGTTGAGCTATCACGAATTGCTCGGCGAACTGGCCGAAGGCGCGGCCAAACGGGTGTTGCCGGCGGAGATTCGATTGTCGATCCGTCAGGTTGCGTTGCACCGCAGTGAAGATGCGGCGGATCAGGCTTAGTTGGGTCAACAGTAACTTCCTGACAACAACTATAAGAACAGGGACGTTCTTTTAGTTGTCCGATTATGGATTAATAGATCACTCCAAATAACCCACCACGATATGGATATCGCGATGAACTCATTAGATAACCCCACCCACTACATCACCCTGATATTTAGTTTGCCTGACGACTTTATGCCTCCCACCAGTGGTGAGGCCGAGACTTATATAAGCGTTCATACGGCAAACACTCAGTCCCCCATCAAAGTGGCGCAATCCCGTAAACCGATGCTGTACAGCGGCCGCTGGAACTTTTCATTTGCACACAGTTTTTCCGACGTCAGCGTCAAATACCGCGTGAGTGTCAGCATGACCCACAACGGTGTGCCACTCCTGATCGACCTGGACCACTTCATCATTGTTCACCGCACGCCACACCGCCAAACACTGCACCTGAGTCCGATCGGTCGCCTCTACATCCAGGCGCAAGAACCTCAAGCGGTGGAACCCGAACACGCGGTGACCATTGTTGCCCATGAGCACGACAATGCGACGGTGCAACTGACTCAAGTGCATATCAGTGAAGAAATGGCAGAGGCGTTTTATCTGGAGTACGATCCGGACACTGTTGTGCCCGGTAAACGCTACACCCTGACGGCGACTGAAAATGAATACCGCAATGCAATCGAAGTCTCTCCCGGCTCTGTTGTATTAAAACCCTTCAGCAAAGCCTGATAACCTTCGCGCCCACAATAAACCGGCGAAACGGCTGTCAACATCCGTTCCTCCTCAATCCGAACAAGGAAGCTGCCATGTTCCGCCCTACCCTTCGCTTCGCCGGCCTCTGCGCAGGCTTGATGATCTCTGCCAGCGCACTGGCGCTCTCGTTCAGCGACCTGTCGCAAAAAGACGCCACCGGCGGCCTCAAGGATGCCCTGACCCAAGGCGCGCAACTGGCCGTGAAACAGCTCGGCACACCGGGTGGTTTCAGCAACAACCCGGACGTGAAAATCGGACTGCCGGGCAAACTCGGCAAGGTCGCCAGCAAGATGAAGCAGTTCGGTATGGGCGATCAGGTCGACGAACTGGAAGCCAGCATGAACAAAGCGGCTGAAACCGCCGTGACCCAGGCCCAGCCGATCCTCGTGGACGCGGTGAAGCAGATGAGCGTGGAAGATGCCAAGGGCATCCTCAGCGGCGGCAACGACTCCGCCACTCAATACCTGAACAAAACCAGTCGCGAGCAGATCCGCGCCAGGTTCCTGCCCATCGTCAAGCAAGCCACCGACCAGGTTGGCCTGGCCAAACAGTACAACACCTTCGCCGGTCAGGCGGCGACCATGGGCGTGCTGGATGCGAAGAACGCCAACGTTGAAAACTACGTCACCGAGCAGGCGCTGAACGGCTTGTTCGAGATGATCGGCAAACAGGAAGAAACCATCCGCCAGAACCCGGCAGCGGCGGCGACCAGTCTGGCGAAGAAGGTGTTTGGCACGCTGTAACGTTTAGCGAATGCCACACAAGAAAGAGCCCGCTGTCCTTTCAGGTTCAGCGGGCTTTTTACTTAAATGGCTTCCATGACGGATGAGGTGACGGGGGCGGGCCGTAAAAAGAACACCCACTCACGCCCCATCTTGCGCTTCTCAAACACCTTCAGATCAACCAACCCGTTCAAGGTCGCCGAAGCAGTGTTGTAAGAACAGTCCAGGTTCTCCTTCACATTGACCGCCGTAAATTCCTTGGCCATGCCGCTCTTGGCCACTTGATAGACGGCACGCTGCTTTTGGGTGAGCAGGTTGAAAAAACCGGATGCCATCAACCAGCGATCAAAGCGTTCGGTGTAAGCCAGACTGTTGCGATAGGCGCTGGTAAAACCACTGACCGCCCGAAGGATCACCGAACACTGGAAATCGATGAAGTAGGTCAGGTCCAGTTCATCGGCCTCGGTATTCAAATACGAGCGTCCGTATTTCACCGGCGCGTTGCGTAGCAAAATGCTGATCGCAATGTATCGAAAGGCCGAAAAGTCATTCTTGAACATGAACCAGTAAAACAGCGCCCGCGCGACACGCCCGTTGCCATCGCGAAAGGGATGCTCATAACCCAAAGCAAAATGCAGCGCGATGCCTTTGATCAGCGGATGAAGATAGTCCGCACGGTTGGGATCGTTGTGGGGTTGATTGATCCATTTCGACAGCACCTGTAACCGTGCCACCAGCCCCGCTGCGGGCGGCGGGGTATGCACGGTGTTGCCCTCGCCGTCCTGTACCACCACATCATCGTTGCCTCGCAATTCTCCCGGCGAGTACTGCACGTCGTCGATGCCCTCGACACCAACACGATGCATCGCGGTGATGAGCTCAACACTCAGAGGCTCATAACGCTGCTCCCAAGCAAAGGTCATCATTTGGTAATTGCCAATGACCATTCGCTCATCTGGCGTTCGCGGCTGGCGATGACGCTTGAGCATATCCTTGGCCACCCGAGTGGTCGTTGCCGCGCCTTCGAGCTGGCTGCTGCTGATGGCCTCGTCTTCGATCAGATCATTGAGCAGATAACTGAAATGTGCGCGCTCACCAATCTGGCTGGTCATGTATTCCAACGCAGCGGTTGTGGCTTGCCGATCGACGGCTGAAATAGCCTTCTGCGCCAGCGGTGTCAGCAGGAAGTTGCCCCACTGGACCGGCTCGCCCAAAGGTAGAAGGCTGGAATACTGAGCCGTGCGGGCTTTTTTGACCAAAGCCCAGCACAACCTGGAATCCAGTCCTGGTGCCCAGCGGTAACGCAATTCATCGAATGGAAGATAGCGCCCCTGGTCATCCAGCGGCTTGAGCAGGGCCAGGTAGTCCGAGAGGCGTTCCTTGTGGGGCGAGGTCATCAACAGGTCGAATACCGGATCGGTCCTCCCCGCCACAACAGGTGGTTTTTTCATGACGACTGTCTCAAAAACTCGTGAAATCGAGATTCGAGTACAGCATTCAGCCCCCTCTGACTCAATATCAGAGGGATCTGAAATACACGTAGGAAGTCAGACCGGTTCTTTCTTGACCCTGAACCACGCCGCATACAGCGCCGGCAGGAACAACAGCGTCAATGCCGTCGCCACGATCAGTCCCCCCATGATCGCCACCGCCATCGGCCCGAAGAATACACTGCGTGACAACGGGATCATGGCCAGCACCGCCGCGAGCGCGGTCAACACAATCGGGCGGAAGCGGCGCACGGTCGCCTCGATAATCGCTTGCCAGGGCTTGAGGCCTGCCGCGATGTCCTGCTCGATCTGGTCGACCAGAATCACCGAGTTGCGCATGATCATCCCGGACAACGCGATGGTCCCGAGCATGGCGACAAAACCGAACGGCTGACGGAACACCATCAGGAACAGCGTCACGCCGATCAGCCCCAACGGCGCGGTCAGAAACACCATTACCGTGCGTGAGAAACTGCGCAGTTGCAGCATCAGCAACGTCAGCACCACGACGATGAACAGCGGCACGCCGGCCTTCACCGAGTTCTGTCCGCGGGCAGAGTCTTCTACGGTGCCGCCCACGTCCAGCAAGTAACCGTCCGGCAATTCGGCGCGTATCGGATCAAGCGTCGGCATGATCTGCTGCACCAGTGTGGCCGGTTGTTCCTTGCCATAAATGTCGGCGCGAACCGTCACGTTAGGCAGGCGATTGCGGTGCCAGATGATGCCTTCTTCGAAGCCATATTCCAGCGTCGCGATCTGCGACAGCGCAACGCTGCGGCCGTTGTCGGTCGGCACCGCCAGGCTCGGCAGCAACGACAGCTCGGTGCGCTCGTGCAGGGTGCCGCGCAGCAGAATCTCGATCAACTCGTTGTCTTCGCGGTACTGGCTGACACTGGAGCCGGTCAGTGAACTTTGCAGGAATTTCGACAAGTTCGCCGTGCTCACGCCAAGCGCTCGGGCGCGGTCTTGATCGACGTTCAGGTACACCACTTTGCTGGGCTCCTCCCAGTCCAGGTGCACGTTGACCACGTGCGGATTCTCGCGAACCTTGGCCGCCACTTTACGGGCCAGTGCGCGAACTTCTTCGATGTGCTCACCGGTCACCCGGAACTGCACTGGATAACCAACAGGCGGCCCGTTCTCAAGACGCGTGACCCGTGAACGCAGGGCCGGAAATTGTTCGTTGAGGGTTTCGATCAACCAGGTGCGCAGGGTCTCACGCTCCTCAATGGTCTTGGCCAGAACCACAAACTGCGCGAAGCTCGCCGCAGGCAGTTGTTGATCCAGCGGCAGGTAAAAACGCGGTGAACCGGTGCCGACGTAAGCCACGTAATTATCGATACCGGCGTGATCTTTCAACAAGCCTTCAAGACGTTTGACTTCGTCGGCGGTGTTGCTCAGGGACGCGCCTTCGGCGAGTTTCAAATCGACCATCAGCTCCAGTCGACCCGACGCCGGGAAGAATTGCTGCGGCACGAAGCGGAACAACACCACAGAGGCAACGAACATCATGATCGTCAGCACGATCACCGTTTTGCGGCGGTGCACGCACCACTCCACCAGACGTCTGACCCGCTGATAGAACGGCGTGCCGTAAGGGTCAGGCTGACCCGTGCCATGTTTGGCGGCGTGAATTTTCGCCAGATCCGGCAGGAGTTTTTCCCCCAGGTACGGCACGAACACCACGGCGGCCACCCACGAGGCCAGCAACGCAATGGTCACCACCTGGAAAATCGAGCGGGTGTATTCGCCGGTGCCCGACTGCGCAGTGGCAATCGGCAGGAACCCGGCGGCGGTGATCAGCGTACCGGTGAGCATCGGGAATGCGGTGCTGGTCCAGGCATAACTGGCCGCTTTGACGCGGTCGAAGCCCTGCTCCATTTTGATCGCCATCATTTCCACGGCGATGATCGCGTCGTCCACCAGCAAACCCAACGCCAGCACCAGCGCACCAAGGGAAATCTTGTGCAGGCCGATCCCCAGGTAATACATGCAAGCAAAAGTCATCGCCAACACCAGCGGAATCGCCAGCGCCACCACCATGCCGGTACGCACGCCGAGTGAGAAAAAGCTCACCAGCAACACAATCGCCAAGGCTTCGACCAGCACTTGAACGAATTCGCCGACCCCGGTTTTCACCGCGGCAGGTTGATCCGATACTTTGCGCAGTTGCATGCCGGCCGGAAGGTTTTTCTGGATGCGGTCGAACTCGACTTCCAGGGCCTTGCCCAGCACCAGAATGTCGCCGCCGTCCTTCATCGCGACGGCCAGACCGATGGCGTTTTCCGCCATGAAGCGCATGCGCGGCGCTGGAGGATCGTTGAAGCCACGGCGAACGTCCGCCACATCGGAAATGCGGAACGTACGATCACCGACACGGATAGGGAAGTTCTTGATCTCGTCGACTGTCTGAAAATTCCCCGAGACCCGTAGCTGCAAGCGCTCACTGGTGGTTTCGAAGAACCCCGCCGTCGACACTGCGTTCTGCTCTTCCAACGCTTGCTGCACAGCGGCCAACGGCAAGCCTAGGGTGGCGAGTTTGACGTTGGAGAGATCGATCCAGATCTTCTCGTCCTGCAGCCCGAGCAACTCGACTTTGCCTACGTCCTTGACCCGTTGCAGCTGGATCTGGATACGGTCGGCGTAATCCTTCAACACCGCATAGTCAAAACCGTCGCCCGTCAGGGCGTAGATATTGCCGAAGGTGGTGCCGAATTCATCGTTGAAAAAAGGCCCCTGAATGCCCGGCGGCAGGGTGTGACGGATGTCGCTGATCTTCTTGCGGACCTGATACCAGAGCTCGGGAATGTCGACCGAGTGCATGGAATCGCGAGCGATAAACGTCACTTGGGACTCACCCGGGCGCGAGAACGAGACGATGCGCTCGTACTCGCCGGTTTCCATCAGCTTCTTCTCAATGCGCTCGGTCACCTGGCGCGACACTTCCTCGGCCGTGGCCCCCGGCCAATTGGTGCGTATAACCATCGCCTTGAAGGTAAAAGGCGGGTCTTCGCTTTGGCCGAGTTTGGTGTAGGACAGTGCGCCGACGATTGCCAGCAAAAGCATCAGAAACAGTACGATCTGGCGATTACGCAACGCCCATTCGGAAAGGTTGAAGCGCATCGGGGATTACTCCTTGTCCGCCAGATTGACCACGCGATTGGAGCGATCCACCGGGCGCACTTGCTGCCCGTCATGAAGCACATGAACACCGGCGGCCACGACCCAGTCGCTGGCGTTCAGGCCTTCGAGCACCGGCACGGTTTTCTCGCCGAACGCACCGACCCGCACCGGGGCTTTTTTCAAGGTGTTATTGGCGTTGAGTACCCAAACGTACGTCGCGCCGTTTTCTGCGGTGACGGCCGACAAAGGCACCGACAACGCCACCACTTCAGCGGTCTGAATAAACACCCGGGCGCTCTGGCCGAGTTCAGCGGTGACCTTGCCGGAGGTGAACGCGATGCGCGCGGCAAAGGTGCGCGACTTCGGATCGGCCGCCGGTGACAACTCACGAATGCGGCCACTGAAACGTTGATCGGGCTGAGTCCAGAGTTCTACCGACACCGGCTGCCCGACCTTGAAGCGACCGAAGCTCTGTTCCGGCAGGCTGATCAACACTTCACGTTCGCCATCGGTGGCAATGGTGAACACGGTTTGCCCAGCGGCCACCACTTGCCCGACTTCCACAGCCCGTTTGGCCACCACGCCATCCTGAGGCGCGCGCAGCACCGCGTAACTTGCCTGGTTGGTCGAGACGTTGAATTCGGCTTTGATTTGGTTGAGGCGTGCTTCACCGGATCGGTAAAGGTTTTCGGCGTTGTCGTACTGCGAGCGGCTGACCATCTGACGGTCCATCAGGGTCTTGTAGCGATCCCGCTCGGCGCGTACCAGGCTCAGATTGGCCTCGGCGGCGGCGACCTGGGCGCGGGCGGCATCCAGTTGCAGGCGTACGTCTTGCGGATCGAGTTCGGCCAGAGGTTGGTCGGCCTTGACGCGCTGCCCTTCCTCGACCAGTCGTCGGCTGACCTTGCCGCCAATGCGGAACGCCAGGTCCGGCTCATAACGAGCCCGTACTTCACCGGGATAGCTTTCCATCGCCTGCGCCGAAGGCTCTGGCTGAACCACCATGGCCGGGCGCACGCTGACTTGAGGCGCCTCTTCGTGACCACACGCAGACAGAAAAAAAGCCAGGGACACTGGCAACGCGAGGGGCAAGGCATAGCGGAACATGGTGAAGGACCTTTCGCTAATGGTGCTTGGAATAATTATACTGACGAGTATGTTATTAATAGCAAACTCACCAGTCCAGTAATAAAAGCGAATATGCCGAACAATCTTTCAGCACCCAATGGCCCAGGCAGACCCAAGGATTTGGCCAAGCGCCAGGCCATTCTCGATGCGGCGAAAACGCTGTTTCTGACCAAGGGCTACGCCAACACCAGCATGGATGCCGTCGCAGCTGAGGCCGGTGTGTCAAAGCTGACCGTGTACAGCCACTTCAACGACAAGGAGACGCTGTTCTCCACCGCCGTTGTCGCCAAATGCGAGGAGCAGCTACCAACGCTGTTTTTTGAACTGCCGGACGGCGTTGCGGTAGAAACGGTACTGCTGAACATCGCACGCGGTTTCCATCAACTGATCAACAGTGATGAATCGGTGAACCTGCACCGATTGATGATGAACCTGGGCAGCCAGGACCCGAAACTCGCGCAGATCTTCTTCGAAGCCGGGCCGCAACGCATGCTGCATGGCATGGAGCGGTTGCTGGCCAAGATTGATCAAAGTGGTGTGTTGAGCATCGATAAACCGCGCAATGCGGCCGAGCACTTTTTCTGCCTGCTCAAGGGCGCGGGGAATTTTCGGTTGCTGTATGGCTGCGGCGAACCTGTGGTCGGGGACGCGGCCGAGGAGCACGTGCAGGAAGTGGTGGGGTTGTTTATGCGGGCCTATCGACCCGAGCCAGCCTGATAGAAATCGGGTGTCTGGTCTGGCGCCTGCGCGAGCAGGCTCACTCCTACTCTGGATCTATGCAACACCGTAAATCCCCTGTAAGAGTGAGCCTGCTCGCGATAAAGGCGACTCGGTTTTAAGGCTTGAGCGCCTTCTTCGGATAAATGTCATACCGGCTGGATTTACCGTCCAACGCATGACTCGGCTTCGGCCCGGCAATGCAGGGCGCCTTGCGCGGCCGCTTGACCACCACCCGATGACTGGCCAGCGCCAGCGCGGCTTCCAGCAGTGCTGGCGCATCCGGGTCGTCGCCCACCAACGGCCGGAACAGACGCATTTCCTTTTTCACCAACGCGGTTTTCTCACGGTGCGGAAACATCGGGTCGAGGTAGATCACCTGCGGCGGCTCGCCTTCCCAATTACGCATCACCTCAATGGAATTACCCTTGAGCAAATGCATCCGCGCCACGATGGGCGCCACGTCGAAATCTTCCGCACCGCGCGCCAGGCCATCCTCAAGCAAGGCCCCGATCAGCGGCTGACGTTCGATCAGACTCATCTCGCAGCCCAGGCTCGCCAGCACGAACGCATCCTTGCCCAGCCCCGCCGTGGCATCCAGCACGCGGGGACGCACGCCCTGCGCGATGCCAACGGCCTTGGCGATCATCTGCCCCGTGCCGCCACCGAACAACCGGCGATGAGCCGCCCCGCCTTCGACGAAGTCCACCCGCACCGGGCCCGGCGCATCCGCCCCAAGCTGTTGCAACTGCAAACCCTGCTCGCCGACCTGCAAGGCAAACTCGCCATCATCCACTTGCAGCGGTAAGCCCAGGCGCTCGGCCCATTGCTCGGCTTGTGGCTGAAAGGTCGTGCCCAAGGCCTCGACATGGATGCGGCAAACCGCCGGTTGATCAATCATCGGAAAACACGCTCAAAAAATTAATGATCGGCAAAAACGGCCGATAACAAAACTAACGGGCATTTTGCCAGAGCTGAGCGTCGACCGAGAGAAATGTCAGACTTTCAACCCACAATCACAGGTTTTATCTCGCCCTACGGCGATTACAACCTGCGAAACACCCAGGCGTTGGGCGGTGTCAGTCACCTGTGGCAAGATTTTTTTGCCCGGGCGATGGCCGATCAGCCGGGTGACGGGGTTCCTGAATCGCTCAATTTTCCACCGGTTGATCTGGAAAGCCCGGTCGAACCCACGGTGGGCAGCGAGTTGTTGGCGCACATCGTCTCGCAGCGTCAATGCAACGTGACAGAAACCGTGGTTCGCCCGCCAGAGCCGCTGTTCTTGCCGATTGCCGAGTTCGAAATGGACCTGGCCGACAAACCGGCCCCACCCTTCCCGCCTGAAGAAATCGTCGCTCAGCAAAAACAGCAGGACTTCGAAAGCGGCTGGGTCCGTC
Source organism: Pseudomonas sp. OV226 (assembly GCF_003148705.1). Taxonomy (NCBI): domain Bacteria; kingdom Pseudomonadati; phylum Pseudomonadota; class Gammaproteobacteria; order Pseudomonadales; family Pseudomonadaceae; genus Pseudomonas; species Pseudomonas sp. OV226. Next base: position 67,700 of record NZ_QGGS01000006.1, read on the forward strand.
CAATCGTGCTCACCGCCGGTCAACCTGTACCGCAAGCTGGCCCGGCGCCACAACCGCGCCCGCTGCACCTGCCGATCGCCGAATTCGAAATGGACCTGCTCGACAAACCGTTCCCGCCGTTCTCCCCCGAAGAGCTGGTGGAACAACAGAAACAGTTCGATTTCGATAACGGTTGGGCTCGCCCGATCGTTCTGCAAAACCTGCGCATCGCCGCCTGACCTTCAATAACAGGCCCTCAGCGACACCCCATCGTCAGCCTTTGAACAGTTGATTGGCCTTCGCGTACGGCATGGATCGCGAGGTAAACCCGAAGGTGCCCGATGTCTTGATCTCTTCGGCCGCACGGAAAAACTCGCCATACGCTGCCAACGCCAGCGCCGAACCGACGCTGATACGTTTGACGCCCATCTCGCTCAACTGCTCGACCGTCAACTTGAGCCCGCCAGACATCAACACATTGACCGGTTTTGGCGCCACGGCACGAACCACCGCCAAGACGTCTTCGGCACTGCGCAGTCCCGGTGCGTAGAGCACGTCGGCCCCCGCCTCGGCGAACGCCTGCAAGCGGCGGATGGTGTCGGCGAGATCGGGATTGCCGTGCAGGAAGTTCTCGGCACGCGCGGTCAGCATGAAGGGGAAAGGCAGGCTGCGCGCCGCGGCCACGGCGGCTTCAACGCGCGCCACCGCATGTTCGAAACAGTAGATCGGCGCCGCTTCACGGCCCGTGGCATCTTCGATAGAACCGCCGACCGCGCCGGCCTCAGCCGCGCGCAGAATGCTCTTGGCGCATTCGACGGGGTCATCGGCAAAGCCATTTTCCAGATCCACCGCCACGGGCAGATTCGTCGCTGCGACAATCGCGCGGACATTTGCCAGCGTATCGTCCAGAGTCATTGCGCCATCGGGGCGCGCATTGGAAAAGGCATAACCGGCACTGGTGGTGGCCAGCGCCTCGAAGCCGAGACTGGCGAGCATTTTCGCCGAGCCGGCGTCCCACGGGTTGGGAATGACAAAAGCCCCGGCGCGTTCGTGCAGTGCTTTGAACGCCTGGGCTCGAAGGGTTTGCGCATCCATTGGGCAGGCTCCTGAAAAGGGGAAAAAACCGCCTCAGAGCAAGCCAAGTTGCTCCACTGCGGGTTCTCTGTATAGCTCAGGCAGCGGCGGCAGGCCAGGCAAACGCAGCATCAGTTGTGCGTGAAAACGTTGCGCCAGCTTGGCGGCCAGCAGGTTGTCTGCGGTGTGCAGGAAGATGTACGGCGTACGGCCCTCTTCGATCCACGCGGCGATTTTCTCGACCCACGGCACCAGGAACGGATCGTTGGCTTCCAGCTGCGGATGGCCGATGAAGCGCACTTGCGGGAATTGTGTGAACGCCGCCGGACGTGGCGGCACTTTGGGCTTTTTCGATTGGGCGTGGAGCACCGACGGATCGGTCGACACACAACTGAACAGCGCTCGCGGATCGAGGCAGATGCGCTCGACACCGCGATCCATCAACAATCGATTGAGCATTCGCTCGGCATCGCCTTTGGCGAAGAACGCGTCATGGCGCACCTCGACGGCCAGAGGTCGCTCCAGCCCATCAATGAAAGCGGCCAGTTCCGGCAACCGTTGCGGCGTGAAGCTTTTCGACAATTGCAGCCACAACGGCGAAACCCGCGCGCCCAAAGGGCTGAGCAACTTCACGAAAGTTTCGGCGGCGGTCAGTTGTTCGCGCAGGTCACCACCATGGCTGATGTCACCGGGGAACTTGGCGGTAAAACGAAAGTGTTCGGGCATGACCTCGGCCCAACGCTGCACAGTCGAGGCAGCCGGGCTCGCGTAGAAGGTCGTATTGCCTTCTACGGCATTGAATACTTGGGTATAGAAATTTAGAAATTCAGCAGGTTTGGCGTCTGGCGGATAGAGGTAATCGCGCCAGGCGTTTTCGCTCCAGGACGGGCAGCCGAGGTAGTAAGGCTGCCCCATCAGATGTACAGGTCGAGGCCCAGCACATCCGTATCCCAATCGACAAAAGTGGCCGTGCTCAGGTAGCTGGCGAGTGCCGTAGCAACGCTTTTGCTCATGGCGCGGTGGTAGATCATGTCTTGTTGGCGAGCCGGGAGATTGCTCAGGCGTTGCGCAGAGGCTTTGGCGGCACGGGCAGCCATTTGCTCTTCGGATGGAATTTCCAGCTCGCCGTCGATATCAACGTAATCGTCTTCCGCCACAGGGCCTTTGCGAGCCTTGCGCTTGATGGGGTAGGACTGAGAGGAAACGCCGTCTATACGCATGAGTACATGTCCGGTATCAGTGATGGCAGTTTAGTGGCGCATTTCCCACTTCGCAAACCGCCGAGTGATAACTAGAACACAGAAAACGGAAAAGGTTTAAAAGCGGGAGGTATAAATCGACGATTGGCTGCGCTGGGTAGATCGCCATCGCGGGCAAGCCACGCTCCCACAGGATTTGTGTGGTTCACAAAATCTGCGGTTGGCTCAAAACTGTGGGAGCGTGGCTTGCCCGCGATGGCACCCACTCGGTGCCGGAAATCAGCGCGCTTTGGGCGTCGCCACTTTGTCGCGCAGGTAAACCGGCTGAGCCTGATCCGCGACAATCGCCTCGCCGCGCTCCCAGGCAAACCGCGCCAGTGTCAGCAGGTCTTCGGCATGCGGCAGCATGCCCGCGTCCTGCCCGGTCAGGTTCACGGCAATGCGCTCGGCATAACCCCAACCCGTGCCGGCACCGAACCACTCACCGCTGGCATCCGCCGGCAACGCCGCCGCTTCGGGTGGCAACACGGCTTCATTGCCCGCCAGGCGCATTTCCCCGGCCGTTTCGCGATAGCAGCCCCAGTACACTTCATCCATCCGCGCGTCGATTGCCGCGGCGACCTGGCTCACACCGTGTTCGCGATAGGCGCGTTGCGCCAGTACGGCCAGGTTCGACACCGGCAACACCGGGCGATCCAGCGCAAACGCCAGGCCCTGGACCACGCCGATGGCGATTCGCACACCCGTAAAGGCGCCGGGCCCGCGACCAAATGCGATAGCGTCGACGGCTTGCAAGGTGGTCCCGGCGTCGGCGAGCAATTGCTGGATCATCGGCAACAGCTTCTGGGCATGCAGGCGCGGAATCACCTCGTAATGGCTCGTGACTTTGCCGTCATGCAGCAAGGCAACGGAGCAAGCTTCGGTCGCGGTGTCCAGGGCCAGCAAGGTGCTCATCGATGTATCCGTAAGAGAATTCAGAAAAAGTTCGCCAGTATAAACAACTACGGCCCGCAAGCGGGCCGTAGAAGATGAAGCGGTTATCAGCTCAGTGCTTCAAGCACCTTGGCCGTGATCGCTTCAACCGAACCGACGCCAGGGATGTGGCTGTACTTCGGCTTGCCATTGGCAGCGGACAGATTCTGGTAGAACGCTACCAGTGGTTTGGTCTGGGAGTGGTAGACCGACAGGCGATGACGCACGGTTTCTTCGGTGTCGTCCTTGCGCTGCACCAGCTCTTCACCGGTGATGTCGTCCTTGCCGGCAATTTTTGGCGGGTTGTAGACGATGTGGTACACGCGGCCGCTGGCTTCGTGAACGCGGCGACCGGCGATGCGCTGGACGATTTCTTCGTCTTCGACGGCGATTTCGACCACGGCATCCAGCTCGACGCCAGCGGTTACCAACGCTTCAGCCTGAGGAATGGTGCGCGGGAAACCGTCGAACAGGAAACCCTTGGCGCAGTCGGCTTGAGCGATACGGTCCTTGACCAGTGCGATGATCAGGTCATCGGAGACCAGACCGCCAGCATCCATGATGCCCTTGGCCTTGAGGCCCAGCTCAGTGCCGGCCTTGACGGCTGCACGCAACATGTCGCCAGTGGAGATTTGCGGAATGCCGAATTTCTCGGTGATGAACTGTGCCTGAGTACCTTTACCGGCCCCGGGAGCTCCCAGCAGAATGACGCGCATCGATGTGCTCCTCAATTTTTTATATGGATATCGTCAGATTCGCCTCGTGGGGCCAATCTCAAAAATAGGGTCGTGGCCGCCCAAACGGCCAAAGGCTGCTCAAGATACACAGCAGTTCCTGCCCACACAAGCCGCCGAAAGTCGGAGAAACCGGCGCCTGTCATGCCCCTTCGATGAAGTGCTCCAAGTCGCAACCCCATCATTAACTGTCGCCTGACCGACCTTTCAACACCTTCACCGACAGGCACTCGACGCCTGCGCCGAGTGCCTCGCCCCACGGCAAAAACCTTAGCCGGTATTTCGCAAACCGGCGGCAATCCCCGCCACAGACACCAGCAGCGCCTGTTCTACAGGGCTGCCCTGCGCCACGTCCTGTTGCCGCGAACGTGCCAGCAACTCCGCCTGCAATAGATGAAGCGGGTCGAGGTAAGTGTTGCGTAACCGGATGAATTCAAGGGTGTCTGGGCTATGTGCCAGCAGCTGCGACTGACCGGTCAACCCCAGCACCACTGCGCAGGCCTGCGACAATAGGTCGCGTAAATGCACACCTAAAGGAAGCAAATCCGGCTCGACCAAGCGTTCATCGTAAGATCGGGCGATATCAGCGTCCGCTTTGGCCAGGACCATTTCCAGCATGTCGATGCGGGTGCGGAAGAACGGCCATTGCTCACGCATCTGCCCTAACAACTCGCCTTCACCGCGCTCCAGCGCCTTGCTCAATGCCGCTTCCCAACCCAACCAGGCCGGTAACATCAGGCGGGTCTGGGTCCAGCCGAAAATCCACGGAATGGCGCGCAGGCTTTCGATCCCGCCGGCGCGGCGTTTGGCCGGGCGGCTGCCCAACGGCAAACGTCCCAGTTCCTGTTCAGGGGTCGACTGGCGGAAATACTCGACGAATTGCGGGTTCTCCCGCACCACGGCGCGGTACGCCTTGACGCCATCGTCGGCCAGTTCGTCCATCAAATGACGCCATGCCGGCTCAGGTGGCGGCGGTGGCAGCAGGGTCGCTTCCAGCACCGCCGCCAGGTACAGATTGAGGTTTTGCTCGGCGATGTCCGGCAGGCCGAATTTGAATCGAATCATTTCCCCTTGCTCGGTGGTGCGGAAACGCCCCGCGACCGACCCCGGTGGCTGCGACAGAATCGCCGCATGCGCCGGACCGCCACCACGCCCCACGGTGCCGCCGCGACCATGGAACAACAACAATTCCACTTGCTGTTCACGGCAGATGTCGACCAGACGCTCCTGCGCCCGGTACTGCGCCCATGCCGCAGCGGTCGTGCCGGCATCCTTGGCCGAGTCGGAGTAACCGATCATCACTTCTTGCGGGCCTTGCAAGCGCGCGCGATAGCCCGGCAGCAGCAACAGTTTTTCGATCACCGGACCAGCGTTATCAAGGTCGGCCAGGGTTTCGAACAACGGCACCACGCGCATCGGCCGCAGCACGCCGGCCTCTTTGAGCAGCAGTTGCACGGCGAGCACGTCGGACGCCGCACCGGCCATGGAAATCACGTACGAACCGAGCGATGCACCGGGGGCGGCGGCCACTTCCCTGCAGGTCGCCAGCACTTCGGCGGTGTCGGCCGACGGTTTGAAGTACGCCGGCAGCAATGGCCGACGATTATTCAGTTCACGCATCAGAAACTCGATGCGCACATCCTCGCTCCAGTCTTCGTAGCGACCCAGGCCCAGGTAATCGGTGATTTCGGTCATGGCCGAGGTGTGCCGCGACGAATCCTGACGCACATCGAGGCGCACCAGAAACAGGCCGAACGTCACCGCCCGGCGCAGGCAATCGAGCAGCGGGCCATCGGCGATCACCCCCATGCCGCACTCATGCAGCGAGTGGTAGCACAGCTCCAGCGGATCCAGCAGTTCGCGGTTGTTTTGCAGTACATCGGGCGGTGCGGGGGTGGCGGTCGTCAACGACGCATGCGCCCAGTTGCGCGTCGCACGCAAGCGTTCACGCAGCTGTTTGAGCACGGCGCGATACGGCTCGGCGCTGTCCCCGGCCTTGGCTTTCAACGCCTCGCTGGCTTGTTGCATCGACAGCTCGGCCGCCAGTTGATCGACATCACGCACATACAAATCGGCCGCCATCCAGCGCGCCAGCAACAACACTTCACGGGTGACGGTCGCGGTCACGTTGGGGTTGCCATCGCGGTCGCCGCCCATCCACGAGGCGAAGCGAATCGGCGCGGCCTGTAGCGGCAAGCGCAGGCCGGTAGCGTCATACAGGGCTTTATCGGCCTTGCGCATGTAATTGGGGATCGCCTGCCACAGCGAATGTTCGATCACTGCGAAGCCCCACTTGGCTTCGTCTACCGGCGTCGGGCGGGTGCGGCGGATTTCTTCGGTATGCCAGGCTTCGGCGATCAGGCGCTGTAGTTTCGCGTGGATCTGTTCGCGTTCGGCCGGGGTCAGGTCGCGGTGATCTTGTGCGGCCAGTTGCGCGGCGATGGCATCGTACTTCTGGATCAGTGTGCGGCGCGCCACTTCGGTGGGGTGCGCGGTCAGCACCAGCTCGATGTCCAGTCGCCCCAATTGCCGGGCCAGGGAATCGGCACTGTGGCCTTCGGCGCGCAAGCGAGCGAGCAGTTCCGGCAGCACGCGCGCCTCGAACGGCGCGGGTTGCGACGCTTCGCGGCGATGAATCAACTGATATTGCTCGGCAATGTTGGCCAGGTTGAGAAACTGGTTGAACGCCCGCGCCACCGGCAGCAATTCGTCTTCGCTCAATTGGTTGAGACTGGCGCTCAGTTCGGCATCCATCGAACCGCGACGGTCGGCCTTGGCGCCCTTGCGGATCTGCTCGATCTTGTCGAGAAAGCCGTCCCCGTACTGTTCACGAATGGTGTTGCCCAGCAGCTCACCCAACAGGTGAACGTCTTCGCGCAAGCGTGCATCAATATCGGTCATCAGCAGTTCTCCAGCAAAAAATCCGGGCGGCCATGAACATCATGCTTTGCCCAAGAGTGCCGCCGTAAAGCCGTTCTTACAAGCAAACGACGAAGGGACTTTAAACTCACGGCGCAGAAGCTAGTCTGAAGAGGAAGCCGCACAACGGCTTTCGCCGGCCACTGCCGGACTCTGAAACGGCCTGCCACGAGCAGGAACGCATTGAGGTCACTATGAAAATTCGCGAGCTTGCCCAGCATTGGGAAGAAAACGCCAAGGGTCGCCTGACCGAGACGGGCTACACGATTCATCTGGACGTGGAGGCCGCCGCACGGCTGGCGGCGATCACCGAGATGTACCCCAAACGCCAACCCGAAGAACTGCTGGGCGAGTTGATCGGCGCCGCTCTGGAAGAGCTCGAAAAAAGCTTTCCGTACGTGAAGGGCTCGACGGTTGTGGCCACCGATGAAGAAGGTGACCCGCTGTACGAAGACGTCGGTCCGACGCCGCGTTTTCTCGCGTTGTCCCGTCGTCATCTGCACGATTTGTCGGCTGGTAACGACAAGCAAAAACACTGATCCAGCCGCGATGAAACGGTGGGAGCGAACGTGCTCCCACACTGGATCTTGGGTGATGACAAATCCCGGTTACTGTTCCAGTTTCTGCGGGGTTTCCTGGCCCATGCAGCGCACGGCTTTTTTCTTGCTGTCGATCAGCACACCGGTCAGGCCTTTTTGCTCGGTGTCGAACAATACCAGCACGCCGTCGACGCATTGCGCGACCTGGGCCGCCGGTTCCAGCGAGACTTTGTAGTCTTCGCCCGGAATGGTTTTAAGCATCGTGAATTCGTTGAGCAGCAACGCATCCTCAGGCTTGGCGAAATGCAGGTAGCCGTACCACCACAGGGCACCGACAGTGCCGAGGATGCTGCAGATACCGGTGATGATCAGCGGGATGGCGTTACGTTCTTCACTCATTGCGGACTCTCTGGTGGTTCATCTTCAGAATGTTTGGGCGCCGGGTAATTGGGGATTTCACCCAGGCGGCGCAGGCCGTTGAAATGCTGCGGATCGTCGAGATAACGCAACATGACGGTTCGCCAGACCGGGTCGGCGAACGTCTGCACATGCCCCCCTCGGGTCAGTTGCAGCACCCGTGGCGGCGGCGCAGCTTGATACAGACGGATGCCGTTGGAAAGGGGCACGATCGGATCGTCGATGCTGTGGTAGAGCAGTTTCGGTACGCCGTTGAGCTGTGGCATCGAGTTGATCGCGCTGTCGCCGTCCGGCACCAGCCACGACAACGGCACCTGGACTGGCCAGGTCAACCATGAGGTACCCAGGGCAAACTGGCCAACACTTCGATAGCTGGCGGGCGCACCGTCAAGGACCAGCGCCTTGAGTTGCTTCTGGCGCTCAGGGTGTTGAACAAGGTAGTGCACGGCCATCGAGCCACCGAGGCTTTGACCGAGCAGGATCAATGGTTTGCCTTTGACCTCGGGTGCCTGATCGAGCCATTTGAACGCCGCGTCTATGTCCAGATAGAGTGCCGGCAGGCTCGGCTTCCCTTCGGATAAACCATAGCCGCGATAGTCGATCAGCAGCACTTGATAGCCTTCCTTGGGCAACCACCAGCTCCCCCCCAGATGCATCGGCAGGTTGCCACCGTTGCCGTGTAAATGCAGGACAGTGCCTTTGACCTCGACACCCTTTTTCGCCGGCAGCCACCAGGCATTCAGCTTGACGCCGTCGGCGGTGACCAGGGTGACATCGCGGTACTCGAGATCAGCTTTTTCCGGGGTGAACAACTGCCCGGGCTCAGGGTAGAACAGCAGCGAACTGCAACCGTTCAAGGTCAGAAGCAGACAAACAATGCCGAGGAATCTCATCCGTTGAAACCTCGCGAGAATAAGGGTTGAAACACTGGGTCTGTAGGAGCCGAGCTTGCTCGCGATAGCGGTATGTCAGGCGATACACAGGTTGAATGTAATTGCGCCATCGCGAGCAAGCTCGGCTCCTACAGGGGATCTCATGGTTCACAGGATGTTGGAGTAATCCGCCTCGATCCGGTCCAGGCTCAGGTGGTTGAGGAAGTTGGAGAAGCACATCCATGCGGACAGCGCGTTCAGGTCGCGGAACTGTTCGGGCAAGTACTTGGGTGGCACCACCAATCCTTCATCGACCAACTGGCGCAAGGTGCGCATGTCTTCCAGCGTGGTCTTGCCGCAAAACAGTAGCGGTATCTGCTCCAGCTTGCCTTTGCGCACCGCCAACTGAATGTAGTTGTAAATCATGATGAAGCCCTTGAGGTAGGACAAGTCTTTGGTAAATGGCAGACCTGTCGGCACCGAGCCACGGAAAACGCGACTGGTGTTGCTGTAGCTCTCGGGCATTTCAAACCCTTGCTCACGGAAAAACTCGAACACCTGCAGGAAGTCCGCGCCCTCCTCCACCATGTGAATGGCGCGGGTGCGGTTGGTCAGTTTGCGCAGGCGACTCGGGTAGGACGCGAAGGTGATGATTTCCATCAGGATCGCCAGGCCTTCCTGCGTCACCGTCGAGGACGGCGGGCCCTTGGCCAGAAAGGTGCAGATCGGCTGGTTCAGACCATTGAGCGTGGTGCCTACGTGCACCAGCCCTTCGTGAACCTCCAGGGCTCGCACGTCGCGGTCGTTGAACATCGCGTCGGAGCGGATCTTGATGTAGTCGGCCCCCGCTGCCGCATCGGCGACGATGCCGTCGGACTCAAACACCCGAATGGTTTCCTCGGCCTCGCCAAACACCTTGTTCAAACGATGCTGCAGCATCGCGACAGCGTCCTTGGCGGTCAACGTCTTCGGTTCATCCTTGAGATCGCCACGGCCATCAATATTGTTCAGGTAATCGGAGAGCATCAGGCCCAGGTCGGACAAGGTCGGGTCGCCCGCGTGAAACGCATCGGACGCGGCGCCATACAGCTCCTGGGAAATCAGCCCGAAATCCTCGGTGCCGCGCGCTTCGAGCATGCGCACCACCATGCGGTATTCCTTGCACATGCGACGCATGATCTGGCCGACCGGATTGAACTGGCCGAGCTGGCGGGTGATGTCGCGCTCGATGTTCTGGAACTCCAGTTTCACCTGGCTGGAATCGAACGCCAGCGGCCGGTTCAGGTAATAGTCACGGTCCACGGCAGGCAATTCCTTGCCCTTGGCCTTGAGAAATTTCTGACGGATAGTGTCGTCCCACTTGACCGCATCAAGGACCCGAATCGGCGTCTGCGCCAGCACAATGCGATCGGACAAAATGCGTATCGTCTGCTGGTAATCGTCCACCCGAAACTCCTGTAGAAAAGCCGTTATGTACTGGGTTTATTTGCGTTTGGCCATGCGCTGATAGCGCACCGCTTCGACGAAGACATCGGAATTGGCCGGATCGTCGAGGTAAGTAAACACCTGATCCATCGAGTTGTTGACCAATACGCCGTCGCCGTCATCGGTCTGGAAGTCTTCGCCACTCAAGACTTTTTGTCCGAGGGCCTGGTTGATCTGCTCGAGGTCGAGGTTGTAGACCACCAGTTCATGTTGTTCAGTGAGCTCGAAACCGGCAATGGTGAAATGCCCGCCGAATTTGGCCGGCACCTTCGCCGACAAGTACCAGCGGCTGCCATGGCGCGAGACGGTGAAGGGATAGGCTTCACGTTCGCCGGGGGTTGCCTTGAAGTAACTGACCGCCTGATAGCGATTGTCGCCGATGCGCGTCAACTCAAGGTTCATCGGTTCGCCCCAGGCGTTGGTGCTGGTCCATTTGCCGAGTAAACCTTTGGGCGCGGGGTCGCTTGCGGGCAGAGGCTCCTTGAAGGTCACCAGACAGCCACTGAGCAGCAACAACGACAAGGCGATCACTACGCCACGCCAGGCTTTCATTCAACACTCCCTATGAACACACGCAGCCCTGAACTGAACACCTGCCCCTGTGGGAGCGAGCTTGCTCGCGATAGCGGTGTGTCAGCCAACAGAGATGTTGAATGTCAGGCCGTCATCGCGAGCAAGCTCGCTCCCACAGGGTTTTGTGGCGTCCTCAGGGATTACACCGACGCGAGTACCAAGTGCATGTAACGATTGAGGATACCGAGCATTTCTTCTTCGCCCACAGGCTCCGCGTCGTTGAGCAAGCCCTGATACTCCATCCGTCCGATAATCGCCGTCAACACTTTGGCATCCTCTTGTGGCTCACGAGAACCCAATACCTCGAAAAGCTGGCACGTGCCCTGAAGGAGGATTTGCTGATGCGAGCGCACCAGTTCCGCCAGGCGCGGGTTCAACAAGGCCTCCTGACGGAACGCCTGTTCCGCCATCAAGTGTTCGCGACGGTTGATCAATTGCCGGTGAACGTAGTCCGCCATCAGTCGAGCGATATCGTCCGCCAGTTGCGCGCGAGCCTGCGGGCTGCCGTCGCCGCTGACCACCATCTCGCGCAGCAGGCCTTCGTTGTTCACCCACAACTTGGCCATGAACGCCGCACTGCGTTCCACGTATTGAGCGAAGGTATCGGTGAGCAAGTCATCGATATCCTTGAAGTAATAGGTCGTCGCCGACAACGGTACGCCGGCCTCGGCCGCCACCGCCCGGTGGCGCACGGCCCGCACGCCATCGCGCACGACAATGCGCATCGCCGCATCGAGAATGTCCTGTCGACGCTGCTCGCTGCCCTGTCGGCTGGCCTTGCGGCCCTGGTACTGAACACTTTCAGCGACCGCAGTGGCGATACCCGCTGCACCTTCTTGAGCCATTGCACGATTCACGACAGGTCTTTCCTCTCAGATGAAAGCAACAAATTGATACGTTTGTGCCAGACAGGCAATAAAAAGCCGCCTGAAAAGGCGGCTTCTTAATTGAAACACTTACGCTTGCGGCCGCATGTGCGGGAACAGGATCACGTCGCGGATCGACGGCGAGTTGGTCAGCAGCATCACCAGACGGTCGATACCGATGCCTTCACCCGCCGTTGGCGGCATGCCGTATTCCAGCGCGCGCACGAAGTCGGCGTCGTAGTGCATGGCTTCGTCATCGCCCGCGTCCTTGTCAGCGACTTGCGCCATGAAACGCTCAGCCTGGTCTTCCGCGTCGTTCAACTCGGAGTAGGCGTTGGCGATTTCACGGCCGCCGATGAACAATTCGAAACGGTCGGTGACGTTCGGGTTGTCATCGTTGCGACGAGCCAGCGGCGACACTTCGAACGGGTACTGGGTGATGAAGTGCGGCTGCTCCAGCTTGTGCTCGACCAGTTCTTCGAAAATCATCACTTGCAGCTTGCCCAGACCTTCGAAGCCCAGCACCTTGGCGCCGGCCTTCTTGGCGATGGCGCGAGCCTTGTCGATGTCGTTCAGGTCGTCAGCGGTCAGCTCAGGGTTGTACTTGAGGATCGAGTCGAACACCGACAGACGCACGAACGGTTCGCCGAAGTGGAACACTTTGTCGCCGTAAGGCACGTCGGTGCTGCCCAGAACCAGCTGCGCCAGCTCACGGAACAGTTCTTCGGTCAGGTCCATGTTGTCTTCGTAGTCGGCGTAAGCCTGGTAGAACTCCAACATGGTGAATTCAGGGTTGTGACGAGTCGAAACGCCTTCGTTACGGAAGTTGCGGTTGATCTCGAACACTTTCTCGAAACCGCCAACAACAAGGCGCTTGAGGTACAGCTCTGGCGCGATACGCAGGAACATGCCCATGTCCAGCGCGTTGTGGTGGGTTTCGAACGGCTTGGCCGCCGCACCGCCAGGAATGGTTTGCAGCATCGGCGTTTCGACTTCCAGGAAGTCACGCTGCATCAGGAAGCTGCGGATGTGCGCGATGACTTGCGAACGAACGCGGAAGGTCTGGCGCACGTCTTCGTTGACGATCAGGTCGACATAACGCTGACGGTAGCGCTGTTCGGTGTCGGTCAGGCCGTGGTGCTTGTCCGGCAGCGGGCGCAGCGACTTGGTCAGCAGGCGCACAGTGGTCATTTCAACGTACAGGTCGCCCTTGCCGGAACGGGCCAGGGTGCCTTCGGCGGCGATGATGTCGCCCATGTCCCAGGTCTTCACGGCGGCCAGGGTTTCTTCGGACAGGGTTTTACGGTTGACGTAAACCTGAATCCGCCCGGTCATGTCCTGAATCACCATGAACGAGCCACGGTTGAGCATGATGCGACCGGCAACCTTGACCGGAATTGCAGCCTCTGCCAGCTCTTCCTTGGTCTTGTCCGCGTATTTCTTCTGCAGATCTTCGCAGTAGTTTTCGCGGCGGAAGTCGTTCGGGAAGGCATTGCCCTTGGCGCGCTCGGCAGCAAGCTTTTCCTTGCGCAGGGCGATCAGGGAGTTTTCTTCCTGTTGCAGGGCTTGCGGGTCGAGTTCTAGGTCGCTCATGTCTTTAAATATTCCATCACAGGTTCGTTGCCCCCAGGCCTGCGGCCTGGGGATCGCCGGCAGGCCGGCTCCTACAAGGATCGAGGTATGTCAGTCGATCCTGTATTGCATGGCTTACAGGCCTTGTTTCAGGCTGGCCACCAGGTATTCGTCGATATCGCCGTCGAGCACCTTGTCGCAGTCGCTGCGTTCGATGTTAGTGCGCAAATCCTTGATTCGCGACGCATCGAGTACATACGAGCGGATCTGGTGACCCCAGCCGATGTCGGACTTGGTGTCTTCCAGGGCCTGGGAGGCGGCATTGCGTTTCTGCACTTCCTGCTCGTACAAGCGCGCCCGCAACATTTTCATCGCGGTGTCTTTGTTGGCGTGCTGGGAGCGTTCGTTCTGGCAGCTGACCACGGTGTTGGACGGTACGTGGGTAATCCGCACGGCCGAGTCGGTGGTGTTTACGTGCTGACCACCGGCACCGGAGGAGCGGTAGGTGTCGATGCGCAGGTCCGACGGGTTGATGTCGATTTCGATGTTGTCATCGATTTCCGGCGACACAAACACCGCCGAGAACGAGGTGTGGCGGCGGTTACCGGAGTCGAACGGGCTCTTGCGCACCAGACGGTGCACGCCAATCTCGGTACGCAACCAGCCAAAGGCGTATTCGCCCTTGATGTGCACGGTAGCGCCCTTGATCCCGGCGACTTCACCGGCGGACAGCTCCATGATGGTCGCGTCGAAACCGCGCTTGTCAGCCCAGCGCAGGTACATGCGCAGCAGGATGTTGGCCCAGTCCTGAGCCTCGGTGCCACCGGAGCCGGCCTGGATATCCAGGTAGGCGTTGTTGGCATCCATTTCACCGCTGAACATGCGACGGAATTCGAGTTTTTCCAGCGACTCGCGCAGGCGCTCGACTTCGGCAGCGACGTCATCGACGGCGGCCTGGTCTTCTTCTTCGGCGGACATCAGCAGCAGGTCTTTGGCGTCGGCCAGGCCTGAGTGCATTTCGTCGAGGGTTTCGACGATCTGCGCCAGCATGGACCGCTCGCGGCCCAGTTCCTGAGCGTACGTCGGGTTGTTCCAGACAGACGGATCTTCAAGCTCGCGATTGACTTCAGTCAGACGCTCATGCTTTTGATCGTAGTCAAAGATACCCCCGAATAGTTTCGGAGCGCTCGGACAGGTCCTTGATACTGTTAAGGATCGGGTTGATTTCCATGGCGGGCAGCACTCGTTGGCGAACTTTTGAAAGCCGGCGAGTATAACGTAATCAGGCTGTCACGGCAGCCCGCCTGGCCGCTTTACCGGCGAATGGTTTTGATTGAAACCATGGAACATCCCTGTAGCAGCGGTCGAGCCCCGCGAGGCCGCGTCCGAGGACGAAGTCCTCGCCAATCCTGCGCACGCGGTTTGCCTGGTAGACCGTGTTGTATGGTTTTACGACGGCTTTGCCGCCGGACGCAGCCTCGCAGGCTCGACAGCTGCTACAGGTCGCGTATTACTTCACTCAATCCCCACCTGATTACGTCCATTGTTCTTCGCCAGGTACAGCCCTTTATCCGCCGCCGAGATTAATTGCCGGCAATCGCTGCCCTGCTGCGGGACCATGGTGGACAGGCCGATGCTGATGGTCAGGCATGAGCCTTCGGTCGGTGAAATGTGCGGAATTTTCAGCGCGGCCACGGTTTGACGCAGTTTCTCCGCCACCAGCCGCGCACCGCCCGGCGTGGTATTGGGCAGCACCAACGCAAACTCTTCGCCACCGTAACGGGCTGGCAGGTCGGACGGGCGAGCGCTGGCCTCGCGAATCGCCGTCGCCACCTTGCGCAAGGCTTCGTCGCCCTCCAGATGGCCGAAGCTGTCGTTGTAGGACTTGAAGTAATCCACATCGATCATCAGCAACGACAATTGGCTCTGGTCACGCAGCGAACGGCGCCACTCCAGTTCCAGGTACTCATCGAAATGCCGGCGGTTCGACAGCCCGGTCAGGCCATCGGAGTTCATCAGGCGTTGCAGCACCAGGTTGGTGTCGAGCAGTTGCTGCTGGCTGACCCGCAACGCCCGGTACGCCGCATCGCGCTGCAACAGCGTCATGTAGGAGCGCGAGTGATAGCGAATGCGCGCCACCAACTCGATGTTGTCCGGCAGCTTCACCAGATAATCGTTGGCCCCGGCCGCAAACGCCGCGCTCTTGATCAGCGGGTCTTCCTTGGTCGACAGGACAATGATCGGAATGTCCTTGGTCGCCGGATGATTGCGGTACTCGCGCACCAGGCTCAGGCCGTCCAGACCGGGCATCACCAGATCCTGAAGGATCACCGTCGGCTTGATGCGGATCGCTTGGGCAATGGCTTGGTGCGGGTCGGCGCAGAAGTGGAAGTCGATATTGTCTTCGTTCGACAACCCGCGACGCACCGCTTCGCCGATCATCGCCTGATCGTCTACCAACAACACCATGGCGGCGTTTTCGTCGGTCTTGTAGTCGTCGAGCTGTAATTCATTCATGTGCGGTCACCTGAATACTGCCTTTGCCAGGATTACTGCTAATGGTGGTCATTTCGGAAAGATCTCCAGCAATCGTGGTGCGATCTTGTTCAGTGGGCGGACTTCCACAGCAGCGTCGATGGCCGCGGCCGCCTTGGGCATTCCGAACACCGCACTGCTGTTCTGGTCCTGAGCGATGGTCAGGTAACCCTGTTGGCGCATGAGTTTAAGCCCCTGCGCGCCATCGCGCCCCATGCCGGTCAACAAAACCCCCACGGCGTCACCGTTCCAGTAATTGGCAACGCTTTCGAAAAACACATCAATTGAAGGACGGTAGATTTCGTTGACCGGTTCAGCGGTGTAGGCCAGCGTGCCGTTTTTCAGCAAGCGAATATGGTGGTTGGTACCGGCCAGCAACACCGTGCCAGCCTGGGGCGCCTCACCTTCCACTGCCAGGCGCACGTTCAAGCCACTGGCGCTGCCGAGCCATTCGGCCATGCCGGAAGCGAAGACCTGATCCACATGCTGGACCAGCACGATCGCTGCCGAAAAATCTCGGGGCAAACCCTTGAGCAGAATTTCCAGCGCTGCCGGCCCGCCGGCGGATGAGCCGATGGCGATCAGGCGCTGGCGCGAGGCGGAACTGCGATGCGGGCTCGGTGCCTTCGGGACTTGAGCGTTGCGGCCACCAATCAGCCAGCCGATGTTCATGATCTTGCGCAACAACGGGGCCGCCGCCTCTTGGGCATTGCCGGCACCGAGGGCCGGGGTGTCGACCACGTCCAGCGCGCCGTGGCCCATGGCCTCGAACACCCGATGCACGTTCTGCTGGCGGTCAACGGTGACGATGACAATGGCGCACGGTGTTTCTGTCATGATCCGCCGGGTCGCTTCCACCCCGTCCATGACGGGCATGATCAGGTCCATCAAAATCAGATCCGGCGTATTTTCGGCGCAAAGCTGCACCGCCTCCGCTCCATTGCCAGCGACCCAAATCACCTGGTGCGCCGGCTCAAACGCCAAGGCCCGGCGCAACGCCTCTACCGCCATGGGCATGTCATTGACGATCGCGATTTTCATGCCTTTGCTCCTCCGATGAGCTCAACCACTGCATCAAGCAGGGCATCGTCATGAAAACTGGCCTTGGCTAGATAATAGTCGGCCCCGGCGTCCAGTCCACGACGACGGTCTTCCTCGCGATCCTTGTACGACACCACCATCACTGGCAGCGATTGCAGGCGATTGTCCCGGCGCAATAACGACACCAGTTCGATGCCATCCATGCGCGGCATATCAATGTCGGTGATCAGCAGATCGAAATCCTCCGAGCGCAGGGCGTTCCAGCCATCCATACCGTCAACCGCCACGGCCACATCGTAGCCGCGATTGAGCAGCAGCTTGCGTTGCAACTCGCGAACCGTCAGTGAGTCATCAACCACCAGAATCCGTTTACGCGCCGCCTCGACCGCTTGATTGCTGTGGCGGGCAATGCGCTCCAGGCGCCCGGTATTGAGCAGTTTGTCCACCGAACGCAGCATGTCTTCGACGTCGACGATCAGCACCACCGAACCATCGTCGAGCAAGGCCCCGGCGGAGATGTCCTGCACCTTGCCCAGACGTTCGTCCAGCGGCAATACGACCAATGTCCGCTCGCCGATAAAACGCTCGACCGCCACGCCGTAAATCGCATCGCGCTCGCGGATGACCACGACTTTGAGCGTCTGCTGACTGTTCTGGCTGACCGGGCGCTGCAACAGCTGACTGGCCGCCACCAGGCCGACATGCCGACCTTCATGCCAGAAATGCTGACGCCCTTCGACCTGCACGATGTCCGCCGACTCCAGGTCGCACATGCGTTCGATATGAGCCAGCGGAAACGCATAAGCCTCGTCACCGACTTCCACCACCAGGCTACGGACCACCGACAGCGTCAGCGGCACTTCGAGGTGGAAGCGGCTGCCTGCGCCCGCCGTTTGCTCCAGCACCACCGCTCCGCGCAATTGGCGGACCATGTGTTGAACCGCATCCAGCCCGACACCACGTCCGGAGACTTCGGTGACCTTGTCGCGCAGGCTGAAACCCGGCAGGAACAAAAACGTCAGCAGCTCTTCTTCGCTCAATTGCGCGGCGGTTTCGGCTGGGGATAACTGCCGCTCGACAACGGTGCGGCGGACCTTTTCCAGGTCGACGCCGTTGCCGTCATCGCTCAACTCCAGCACCAGCAGACCGGCCTGATGGGAGGCACGCAGACGAATCACCCCCTCCGCCGGTTTGCCGGCCAGCAACCTTTGTTCCGGGGATTCGATGCCGTGATCCACGGCGTTGCGCAACAAGTGCGTCAGTGGCGCTTCGAGTTTTTCCAGGACGTCGCGGTCGACCTGGGTTTTCTCGCCCTCGATCTCCAGCCGCACCTGTTTACCCAGGTCCCGGCCCAGATCGCGGACCATGCGCACCTGCCCGCTCAACACGTCGGCAAACGGGCGCATGCGACAAGCCAGCGCGGTGTCGTACAGCACCTGCGCCCGCTGACTGGCCTGCCAGGCAAACTCATCCAGCTCGGCGTTTTTTTCGATCAACAGTTGCTGGGATTCCGCCAGCAACCGCCGCGCATCCTCGAGCGCCTCCTGAGCTTCAAGGCTCAAGGCGTGCTCCTTGAGATGCACGTTGAGGTTTTCCAGTGCCCGCAGACCGTTGTTTTGTATGCGCTTGAGGCGCTGCATGGTCGCCAGGTGTGGTTTGAGCCGCTGGGTTTCCACCAGGGATTTACTCGACAGGTCGAGCAGGCTGTTCAAGCGCTCGGCCGTGACGCGCAGCACGCGCTCACCGTTTTCGGTGGTGCGTTTAGCCTTGCGCGGGGTTTCAACCGGGGCGGCTGGCGGCTCAATGACCGGGGCCGGCAACTCGACGGTCTGCGGTTCAGGCAGACGTTCGTCCCTGAGCGGTTCGACCGGTGCCAACGGATCAAGTACATGGGCCATCAACGCCACATAGGCCTCGATATCCGCCGGTGTCAGGTTGTTGTTCGGCGTGGCGATGCGCATCAGCAGATCGGTGCCTTGCAACAACGCATCGATGTGCTCGGGCCGCAAGTACAACTGCCCTTCCTGAGCGCTGACCAGGCAGTCTTCCATCACATGCGCAACACTGACCCCGGCATCGACACCGACGATCCGCGCCGCGCCCTTTAGCGAGTGCGCCGCGCGCATGCACGATTCGAGCTGATCGGCCTGAGTCGGGTTGCGCTCCAACGCCAACAGCCCGGCGTTCAGGACCTGGGTCTGGGCCTCGGCTTCCAGGCTGAACAGTTCGAGCAACGAAGCGTCGCGCATTTGCTCGGGGGTCATGTGAGGCTCCGGGTCACGGCGGACAGCAACTGTTCTTCATCCAGCCAGCGCAAACTGCGACCTTTGAACGGCAACACGCCTCGGGTGTATTTGCCGCTGGCCTGAGTGCCCGATTGCGATGCGGCATCCAGAATTCGTTCGTCGATGGCATGAATCCCGTCAACCTCGTCCACCGGCACCACCACCGGCCCACCGTGGGCGGCGATGATCAGCATGCGCGGCATGACCCGCGCACCGGTGGCCACGTTGTTGGTGGCGTCGAGCCCGAGCAATTCCACCAACGACAGGCAGGCGACCAACGCTCCGCGCACATTTGCCACGCCGAGCAACGCCCGGGAGCGCTGGTGCGGCAACGAATGAATGGCTTGCAGGGGCGCCACTTCCACCAGGCTGCGAGTGGCCAGGCCCAGCCATTCCTCGCCGAGTCGGAACATCAGCAGCGAACGGGTTTTCACCTCGGTTTCAACCGCTGCCGAATGTTGCACGCGGTCGTCCTGCTGCAAGGCGTAGCGGTCGAGCAAACGCGTAGCGGCGGCCGAGTACACCGCGCAATTGCGGCAGTGAATGTGCTCGGTCAGCAGCGGGCAGGACTTGTCACCGTGAATACCGATGCGGTTCCAGCAATCGTCGATGGCCTGGGCATCTTCATGGGTAACGTTCAAGGTGTCGGAGGCGCTCATCGTTTACGCTCACTGTCAGCGCGCTCGCTGCGGGCGGCGCGGTCCTGCAATCGTCTGGCACCCGCCGCATCACCCTGGGATTGCAGCAAGGCCGCCAGGTGCATCAACGCGTCGGGATGTTGCGGTTCAAGGTACAACGCCTTGCGATAAAAACCTTGGGCTTCGAAGGTGTTTCCACTGACATCGCTGAGCAGCCCCAACCAGTAAAACACTTGGGCGACCGGCTCGTGGCTGCGCAAATACCCTTCGCACGCGGCGCGGGCTTCGACACTTTTGCCTTCGTTGGCCAGCACCGCGATGTTCGCCAGCAACGCAATCGCGTCCGATGCTTTCGCCGCGATTGGCGACGTGAGGGGGGTGAACGGGCGGTTACGCACGGTTGGCGGTGTCACGCTGCGCACGGGTTGGCGTACCGGCAGCGGCGCCGGCACGAACACGGGAAACGGCTCAGGCTGTGGCGCACTCTGGCGGCTGAACGCAAACGACTGCGCAATGCCAATCGAGCGCATGCCAAAACGCCCCAACAAACCACCTTCGGCCGGGCCGATAAACAGCACGCCGTCGACATGCGTCAGGTGCTTGAGTACTTCAAAAACCTGCTGCTGGGTTGGCTGATCGAAATAGATCAGCAAGTTGCGGCAGAACACAAAATCATAAGGTTGCGCGTTAGCGAGCAAGGCCGGATCAAGCAGGTTGCCGACCTGCAAACGCACCTGCTCAAGCACGCGCTCGCTGAGGCGATAACTGTCGTCTTCGGCACTGAAATGGCGGACGCGAAACGCGATATCGTGACCGCGAAACGAGTTTTTCCCGTAGACCGCACGCCTGGCCTTTTCCACCGACAGTGGGCTGACGTCCATGCCTTCTACCTTGAACTGATGCGGTTCAAGCCCGGCATCAAGCAGGGTCATGGCGATGGAATACGGCTCCTCACCCGTGGAACACGGCAGGCTGAGAATTCGCAGCGCACGCATGTTGTTGATTTCGGCCAGCCGTTTTACCGCCAGTTTCGCCAGGGTCGCGAAGGATTCCGGATAACGGAAAAACCAGGTCTCCGGCACGATCACCGCTTCGATCAATGCCTGCTGCTCATCCTGCGAGCCTTGCAGTGTGTGCCAATACTCATCGGCCGTCAGCGCATTGGACGCCGTGCTGCGCTGGCGCACCGCGCGCTCGATGATCGCCGGGCCCACCGACGTCACGTCGAGGCCGATACGTTCCTTGAGGAAATCGAAAAAACGCTGATCGCTGCTCATGACCGCTCCTCAAGCGATGCCAGGTCCAGCGGTGGCGAAGGAAACAGCAGCGCGCGAACCTGATCATCGAGCAAATCAACGACCCGTACCCATTGCAGCAGTCCTTGCGCATCCTCCCGAACCGGCCCCAAGTACGGCGCCTGGCGGTTGTCCAAACCATAGGGTTTGAAGTCCGCAGCGTCACAACGCAAGGTATCGGTGGCCTGCTCAAGGATCAGGCCCAGCAACATCGAGGGTGTCGTGTCATCCGGCCGATAGTGCACCAGCACCAGCCGCGTACTGGTACGGGCCTGCGCCGGTTGACCGAACGTCAGCGCACAAAGGTCGATCACCGGTACGACGGCGCCGCGATAAGCAAAGACCCCGGCGACCCAATCAGGCGCCCGTGGAATCGGCTTCAAAGGCAGGCGTGGCAACACTTCCGCCACTTCGATGGCCTGCAAGGCAAAACGCTCGCTGGCGATGCGAAACACCAGGAACAACGATTGCTTCGCCGGCACCACGGCGCCGCGTTTGCCCGCGAGTTCGCTCATCAGACTTTGAATCGCGAAACGCCGCTGCGCAGCCCGACGGCCACCTGGCTCAGTTCGTCGATGGCGAAACTGGCCTGGCGCAACGACTCGACGGTCTGGCTGCTGGCATCACCCAACTGCACCAGCGCATGGTTGATCTGTTCGGCACCGGTGGCCTGCGCCTGCATGCCTTCATTGACCATCAACACCCGCGGCGCCAGCGCCTGCACCTGATGGATGATCTGCGACAACTGCTCGCCGACCTGCTGCACTTCGGACATGCCCCGGCGCACTTCCTCCGAGAACTTGTCCATGCCCATCACGCCGGCAGACACCGCCGACTGGATCTCGCGCACCATTTGTTCGATGTCATAAGTGGCGACAGCGGTTTGATCCGCCAGGCGCCGCACTTCGGTGGCGACCACGGCGAACCCGCGACCGTATTCACCGGCCTTCTCGGCTTCGATTGCAGCGTTGAGCGACAGCAAGTTGGTCTGGTCGGCGACTTTGACGATGGTCACCACCACCTGGTTGATGTTGCCGGCCTTCTCATTGAGGATCGCCAGTTTGGCGTTGACCAGATCGGCCGCGCCCATCACCGAGTGCATGGTGTCTTCCATGCGCGCCAGGCCTTGCTGCCCGGAACCGGCCAGCACCGAAGCCTGATCGGCAGCAGTGGAGACTTCAGTCATGGTGCGCACCAGGTCCCGGGACGTCGCGGCGATTTCTCGGGAGGTCGCGCCGATTTCCGTGGTGGTGGCGGCGGTTTCCGTGGCGGTGGCTTGCTGCTGCTTGGACGTGGCGGCGATCTCGGTCACCGACGTGGTCACTTGCACCGACGAGCGCTGGGCCTGAGACACCAGCGACGTCAGCTCGGTCATCATGTCGTTGAAGCCGGTTTCCACGGCGCCGAATTCGTCTTTGCGCTCCAGGTTCAAACGGCCACTAAGGTCGCCGGTGCGCATGATTTCGAGGATGTCCACGATCCGGTTCATTGGCGCCATGATCGCGCGCATCAGCAGCAAACCGCACAGGCCGGCGGCCAGCACCGCAATCAGCAAGGAAATGCCCATGATGACCTTCGCGGTGACCACGGCGTCGTCAATGTTCGCCATGTCCTGGTCGGCCACTGCTTTGTTTTCGCGGATGATGTCGTTGAGTTTCATCCGGCCCGCCGTCCACGCCGGGGTCAGCTGTTCATTGAACAGTTTGATGGCGTCGGCCTCCTGATTGTTCTTATGCAGGTCGAGGAGTTTCGCCAGGATCTTCTGGTACTCCTCATGCAGCTTTTCGAACGCGGCGATTTCGACCTTGTCTTCCTCCGTGGTCACCGTGCGTCGATAGTTGTTCATCTGCTCCAGCAGTCGCGCCTCGAACGCCTTGAAATCGGCGGCGTCTTCGACACTGACGCCCTGCCCTTCCTTGAGGCCGAGCATCTCCTGGGTCTGGATAAAACTGTCGACCCAGGCACTGCGAATCATCGAGCTGAAATACACCCCCGGCAGCGCATCATCGCGAACGCTTTCTTCACTGGCTTCGATCTTCAACAGCCGTGAATACGAGACGACGACCATCAACAGCATGATGGCGATGATTACCGCAAAGCTCGCCAAGATGCGTTGGCGCAACGTCCAGTTTTTCACAGTCAGTCCTCGGGGCGGTTCAAATGCTGGGGAGTATAGCCGAGGGCGTTGTTTCATTTATAAGACGGTGTGCGGCGGCTCTCAATCCAGGACTTACAGGGAAACCTGTCGCACCTGCTTCTCCAGCTCTGCCTTCAACCCCGGCTCCAGCTTCAACTGCCGCGCCAGCTCATCGAGGTAGGACTTCTCCATGAAGTTCTGCTCATCCACCAGCATCACGCTGGCGATGTACATCTCGGCGGCCATTTCCGGCGTGCTGGCAGCCCGGGCAACGTCCGTCGGGTCCAGCGGTTTGTTAAGTTCGGCATGCAGCCAGTGCTGCAACACCTGATCGTTGTCGAGCTTGCTGAACTCACTTTCGATCAGCGCACGCTCGCGTTCATCAATATGGCCGTCCGCTTTCGCTGCAGCCACCAACGCCTTGAGAATCGCCTGGCTGTGCAATTCGACTTGCGCCGGGGGCAAGCGATCGAGGGTTTGCGGTTCAGTGTTCGGCGCCGTGCCTTGCTGGGCCTGCCAGTTGCCAAAGGCCTTGTAGGCAATCACGCCCAACGCGGCGAGGCCGCCGTAGACGGCGACTTTGCCGCCGACGCTACGAGCCTTTTTGCTGCCGAGCAACAACCCCATGGCGCCCGCAGCTATCGCACCGCCGCTCGCGCCCGAGAGCAAACCGCCGAGGCCACCGCTGGACGCCTTGTTCTGATTGCCGCCGGCCTTGTTCTGCAGCAGGTCCTGACCGGACTTGAGCAGTTGATCGAGCAATCCACGGGTATTCATTTTGCCGCCTCCAGGAAAGGGGTTAACCGGACACTTAAGGCCCCGAGCCTAATTCGAAAGTGCCCCGCGTCTCCCGGCGAGAGTGCTTCTGAATGTTGCCAGGATAAAACGGCCCATCGAATAAAAAGATATACACTCGAGCGAATCTATAAAAACCGCCCACCGGGTACTGTCCCATGATGACCCTGCGTCAGATTCGTCATTTCATCGCCGTGGCCGAGACCGGCTCGATCTCCGCCGCCGCGCAAACCGCGTTCATTTCCCAATCGACTTTGACCCTGGCGATCCAGCAACTGGAAGAGGAGATAGGCGTAGGCCTGTTTAACCGGCATGCCAAGGGGATGAGCCTGACTCATCAGGGCCATCAATTCCTGCGTCAGGCGCACTTGATCCTGGCCACGGTGGACAACGCCAAGCGCAGCCTGCAACAGAGCACCGATCAGGTGGCCGGGCAGTTGATCGTCGGGGTGACCAGCCTGGTGGCCGGCTATTACCTGGCGGACTTGCTGACAAGATTCCAACGCGCCTACCCCAACGTCGAAATCCGCGTAATGGAAGACGAACGCCCCTACATCGAGCATTTGCTGGTCAGTGGCGAGATCGACGTCGGCGTGTTGATCCTCTCCAACCTCGAAGACCGCCACGCCCTGCAAACCGAAGTCCTGACCCATTCACCCCATCGCTTGTGGCTGCCGGCGCAGCATCCGCTACTGGAACACGACAGCATCAACCTCGCCGACGTAGCGCGAGAGCCGCTGATTCAACTGAACGTCGATGAAATGGACCGTAATGCCCAGCGCATGTGGTCCGCCGCGTCGCTGCAACCACGCATCACCCTGAGAACCGCGTCGACGGAAGCCGTGCGAAGCCTGGTGGCGGCCGGTTTGGGCGTATCGATCCAGCCCGACATGACCTATCGCCCGTGGTCGCTGGAGGGCGACATCATCGAAGCGCGCCCGATTGCCGACTTGAGTCAGACCCTCGACGTCGGCCTGGCCTGGCGTCGCGGCACGGCGCGGCCAGCGCTGGTGGACCCGTTCCTGACGGTTGCGCGCGAGCAGCCCCACGGCGGGCGCAAGCCATCTATTTAATCGAACGCCACCTTCAGTATTTAGTATTTGTCGACCTCGGGTCCGCGCACTAGTCTTGTTGCATCTATATAAGACGGCCGGCCCCAGTCACAGGGAGCAGCATGGCCACACAAGAAAAGAGAACCCGAAAGATGGCTGGCGCGCAGACCCCGTTGTTCACCGCGTTGTTGATCGATGGCGAATTGGTCGCGGGTCAGGGTGTTGTCGAACCCATCCTCAACCCCGCCACCGGGGAAGTGCTGACGCACATCGCCGAGGCCAGCACCGAGCAAGTGGAAGCCGCGATTCTCGCCGCCCATCACGCCTTCGCCAGTTGGTCACGGACCACGCCACAGCAACGTTCAAACCTGTTGCTGGACATCGCCAATGCCATCGAAAAACAAGCCGACCTCCTCGCCCGTCTCGAATCCCTGAACTGCGGCAAGCCGTTGCACCTGGCCCGTCAGGATGACTTGAGCGCGACGGTCGATGTGTTCCGTTTCTTTGCCGGCGCCGTGCGCTGCCAGACCGGCCAGCTCAGCGGTGAATACCTGCCGGGGTATACCAGCATGGTGCGCCGCGATCCTATCGGGGTCGTCGCCTCTATCGCGCCGTGGAATTACCCGATCATGATGGCCGCGTGGAAAATCGCCCCGGCCCTCGCCGCCGGCAACACGCTGGTGTTCAAGCCGTCCGAACACACGCCGTTGTCCATCCTCGCCCTGGCCCCAGCCCTGGCCGAGATCCTGCCGCGTGGCGTGATCAACATTGTTTGCGGCGGCGGTGAAGGGGTCGGCAGCCACTTGGTCAGTCACCCGAAAATCCGCATGGTGTCGTTGACCGGCGATATCGTCACCGGGCAAAAAATCCTGCAAGCCGCGGCGAAAACCTTGAAGCGCACGCACCTCGAACTCGGCGGCAAAGCGCCGGTGATCGTCTGTAACGATGCGGACATTCAAGCGGTGGTCGAGGGTGTGCGCACTTACGGTTATTACAACGCCGGTCAGGATTGCACCGCCGCGTGCCGGATTTACGCACAGGCCGGGATTCATGATCGTTTGGTGGCTGAGCTCGGCGCGGCGGTCAGCAGCCTGCGTTTCGCCGGCAAGCGCGATGCCGATAACGAAATCGGCCCGCTGATCAGCACCCGCCAGCGCGACCGCGTGGCCAGTTTTGTCGAACGCGCCCTCGGCCAACCGCACATCGAGCGGGTGACCGGTGCGGCGGTGCATTCCGGTGCCGGCTTCTATTACCAGCCGACGCTGCTGGCCGGCTGCAAGCAGAGCGATGAAATCGTTCAGCGTGAAGTGTTCGGGCCGGTGGTCACCGTGACCCGTTTTGACGGGCTCGAACAAGCCGTGGACTGGGCCAACGACTCCGAATACGGCCTCGCCTCCTCGGTCTGGACCCAAAACCTGGACAAGGCGATGCAGGTCGCAGCGCGCTTGCAGTACGGCTGCACCTGGATCAACAGCCATTTCATGCTGGTCAGCGAAATGCCCCATGGTGGCCTGAAGCGTTCGGGCTACGGCAAAGACCTGTCCAGTGACTCGCTTCAGGACTACAGCGTGGTGCGGCACATCATGGCGCGCCATGGCCAGCATCTCTGACTACGCTAATAACAAGCCGCTAACGGCATGCTTCACCACGTTCACAACTGCCCCGACCATAATTAAAGAAGAGGGAATTCCCATGTTCGTGCACAAGACCGCACTGCTCAGTGCAATCACTACAGCGCTGCTGGCCAGCGCCAGCCTCCAGGCCGCTGAACCGCTGAAAGCGGTCGGCGCCGGCGAAGGTCAGCTGGATATCGTGGCCTGGCCCGGCTACATCGAACGTGGCGAAAGCGACAAGTCCTACGACTGGGTCACCGGTTTCGAGAAGGAAACCGGCTGCAAGGTGAACGTGAAGACTGCGGCCACTTCCGATGAAATGGTCAGCTTGATGGCCAAGGGCGGTTACGACCTGGTGACCGCGTCGGGCGATGCCTCGTTGCGGTTGATTGGCGGCAAGCGTGTGCAGCCGATCAACACGGCGTTGATCCCGAACTGGAAAAACATCGACCCGCGTCTCAAGGATGCGCCGTGGTACGTGGTCAACAAACAGACTTACGGCACCCCGTATCAGTGGGGCCCGAACGTATTGATGTACAACACCAACGTGTTCAAGACCGCGCCGACCAGTTGGGCCGTGGTGTTCAATGCGCAAAACCTGCCGGACGGCAAGCCGAACAAGGGCCGCGTGCAGGCCTATGACGGCCCGATTTACATCGCCGACGCGGCGCTGTACCTGAAAACCGCCAAGCCGGAATTGGGCATCCAGAACCCGTACGAACTGTCCGAAACGCAGTACAAAGCCGTGCTTGATCTGTTGCGTGCCCAGCAGCCGCTGATCCACCGCTACTGGCATGACACCACCGTGCAGATGAGCGACTTCAAAAACGAAGGCGTGGTCGCGTCTGGCGCCTGGCCGTATCAAGTCAACGGCCTGATGAACGAGAAACAGCCGATCGCTTCGACCATCCCGAAAGAAGGCGCCACCGGTTGGGCCGACACCACCATGATGCACGCTGAGGCCAAACACCCGAACTGCGCCTACAAGTGGATGGACTGGTCGTTGCAACCGAAAGTCCAGGGTGATGTGGCGGCTTGGTTCGGCTCGTTGCCAGCGGTGCCGGCGGCGTGCACCGGCAGCGAACTTCTGGGTGCCGAGGGCTGCAAAACCAACGGTTTCGACCAGTTCGAAAAAATCGCCTTCTGGAAAACCCCGCAGGCTGAAGGCGGCAAGTTCGTGCCATACAGCCGCTGGACCCAGGACTACATCGCGATCATGGGCGGCCGATAAGCCCCCCGTAGCAGCTGCCGAGGCACGAGGCTGCGTTGCGTGTCCGCAGGACCGCCCTCGGGGCCGCTGCGCAGCCCAACGCAGCCTCGTACCTCGACAGCTGCTACGACGCTGTTCATTAAGTTTCAGATTTTTCAGAAGTCCAGGCAGGGCCGCTGCGACGGCCCTCGCCTTTTTGGAGCACCGCACCATGACGCTTGCAGTCCAGTTCACCAACGTTTCCCGTCTGTTCGGCGAAGTGAAAGCCGTAGACCGGGTTTCCATCGACATCCAGGACGGCGAGTTTTTCTCCATGCTGGGCCCTTCCGGCTCGGGCAAAACCACCTGTTTGCGCCTGATCGCCGGTTTCGAACAACCGAGCGCAGGCTCTATCCGGATTCACGGCGAAGAAGCCGCCGGGTTGCCGCCGTATGAGCGTGATGTCAACACGGTGTTTCAGGATTACGCCCTGTTTCCGCACATGAATGTTCGCGACAACGTCGCCTATGGTTTGAAAGTCAAAGGCGTCGGCAAGGCCGAGCGCCAGAAACGCGCCGAAGAAGCCCTCGACATGGTCGCCCTCGGTGGCTACGGCGAGCGTAAACCGGTGCAACTGTCCGGCGGTCAACGTCAGCGTGTGGCCCTGGCCCGCGCACTGGTCAATCGCCCGCGTGTGCTGCTGCTCGACGAACCCTTGGGCGCCCTCGACTTGAAGCTGCGCGAGCAAATGCAGAGCGAACTGAAGAAACTGCAGCGTCAGCTCGGCATCACGTTCATTTTCGTCACCCATGACCAGACCGAAGCGCTGTCGATGTCCGACCGCGTGGCCGTGTTCAACAAGGGCCGCATCGAACAGGTCGACACCCCGCGCAACCTCTACATGAAACCGGCAACGACCTTCGTCGCCGAATTCGTCGGCACCTCCAACGTGATTCGCGGCGATCTGGCCAAGCAGTTGAGCGGCAATCCACAGCCGTTCTCGATTCGTCCCGAACACGTGCGTTTCGCCGAAGGCCCGCTGGCCGGCCACGAAATCGAAGTCAGCGGATTGCTGCACGACATCCAGTACCAGGGCAGCGCTACTCGCTACGAACTGAAGCTGGAAAACGGCCAGACCCTGAACATCAGCCAGGCCAACAATCAATGGCTGGACGTCAGCGCCCAGCACCAGACCGGGCAACGCATCAGTGCTCGCTGGGCACGGGAAGCGATGATCCCGCTGCACGACACCGTTGCCGGCGGGGTGTGAAATGACCAGCGTGGTTATCCCTCAAACCCCGGCCGGCGGCTCGCCGTTGCGCAGGTTTTCCAACCTGCTGTATCGCCGGCCGAATTTTTACCTGTCATTGCTGCTGGTGCCGCCACTGCTGTGGTTCGGCGCGATCTATCTCGGCTCGTTGCTGGTGCTGCTGTGGCAAGGCTTCTACACCTTCGATGACTTCACCATGGCGGTCACACCCGACCTGACCCTGGCGAACTTCGCAGCGCTGTTTCAGCCGTCGAACTTCGACATCATCCTGCGCACCTTGAGCATGGCTGTCGTCGTGTCGATTGCCAGCGCCATCGTCGCGTTCCCGATTGCCTACTACATGGCGCGCTACACCACCGGCAAGACCAAGGCGTTTTTCTACATCGCGGTGATGATGCCGATGTGGGCCAGTTACATCGTCAAGGCGTATGCCTGGACCTTGCTGCTGGCCAAGGGCGGCGTCGCGCAGTGGTTCGTTCAACACATGGGGCTGGAGCCGGTGTTGCAGTTTGTGCTGGGCATTCCGGCCGTGGGCGGCAGCACCTTGTCGACCTCGCACCTGGGGCGCTTCATGGTGTTCGTCTACATCTGGCTGCCGTTCATGATTCTGCCGATCCAGGCATCGCTGGAACGTCTGCCGCCGTCCTTGCTGCAAGCCTCGGCCGACCTTGGCGCCAAGCCACGCCAGACCTTCATGCAAGTGATTCTGCCGCTGTCGATTCCCGGCATCGCCGCCGGTTCGATCTTCACATTCTCGCTGACCCTGGGCGACTTCATCGTGCCGCAACTGGTCGGCCCGCCGGGCTACTTCGTCGGTAGCATGGTGTACGCCCAGCAAGGCGCGATCGGCAACATGCCGATGGCCGCGGCCTTCACGCTGGTGCCAATTGTGCTG
The DNA here is from genome assembly GCF_003148705.1 of Pseudomonas sp. OV226. Lineage (NCBI taxonomy): Bacteria > Pseudomonadati > Pseudomonadota > Gammaproteobacteria > Pseudomonadales > Pseudomonadaceae > Pseudomonas > Pseudomonas sp. OV226. The sequence goes on from NZ_QGGS01000006.1 coordinate 97,646, forward strand.
ATCGCCATTTACCTGTCCATCGTCAAACGACTGGGGGCCTTCGATGCACTCTGACAAAGCCTCTTGGGGCCTGAAAATCGCAGCCTGGGGCGGATTGGTGTTTTTGCACTTCCCGATCCTGATCATCTTCATGTACGCCTTCAATACCGAAGACGCGGCTTTCAGCTTTCCGCCCAAGGGTTTCACCCTGAAGTGGATCGGCGTGGCGTTCTCGCGCCCCGACGTGCTGGAAGCGATCAAGTTGTCGTTGCAGATCGCTTCGATCGCCACGCTGATCGCCATGGTCCTCGGCACGCTGGCTTCAGCGGCGTTGTACCGGCGCGACTTCTTTGGCAAGCAAGGCATTTCGCTGATGCTGATCCTGCCGATTGCGTTGCCGGGGATCATCACCGGGATCGCCTTGCTGGCGACCTTCAAGACCTTGGGGATCGAGCCGGGGATGTTCACCATCATCGTCGGCCACGCGACCTTCTGCGTGGTGATCGTCTACAACAACGTCATCGCCCGTTTGCGCCGTACTTCACACAGCCTGATCGAAGCGTCCATGGACCTCGGCGCCGATGGCTGGCAGACCTTCCGCTACATCGTCCTGCCGAACCTCGGCTCGGCGTTGCTGGCCGGCGGCATGCTCGCCTTTGCCTTGTCGTTCGACGAAATCATCGTCACCACCTTCACCGCCGGCCATGAACGCACCTTGCCGCTGTGGCTGCTCAACCAGCTCAGCCGCCCACGGGACGTGCCGGTGACCAACGTCGTCGCGATGCTGGTGATGATCGTGACCATGCTGCCGATCCTCGGCGCCTATTACCTGACCCGGGGCGGTGAGAGCGTCGCGGGCAGCGGCGGGAAATAACCGAATAACCACTGAAGGAACCGAATCTCTGTAGGAGTGAGCCTGCTCGCGATGACTGACTGTCTTTCAACAGTGATGTCGACTGTAAGACCGCTATCGCCGGCAAGCCGGTCTCACTCCTACATTTAGAGCCGGTTCAGACAGAAAAATAAAAGCGTCAATGAGGACAATGCCATGCAAACCAAACTCTTGATCAACGGCCAACTGATCGACGGCGAAGGCCCCGCCCAACCCGTGTTCAACCCGGCCCTGGGTCGTGTGCTGATCGAAATCAACGAAGCCAGCGAAGCCCAGGTCGATGCCGCCGTGCGTGCGGCGGATGCCGCGTTCGACAGCTGGTCGCAAACCCCGCCCAAAGAACGCTCGCTGCTGCTGCTCAAACTCGCCGACGCCATCGAAGCCCATGGCGAAGAACTGGCCAAACTGGAATCGGACAACTGCGGCAAACCGTACAGCGCCGCGTTGAACGACGAGATCCCGGCGATTGCCGACGTGTTCCGCTTCTTCGCCGGCGCCAGCCGTTGCATGAGCGGTTCGGCGGGCGGTGAATACCTGCCGGGCCATACCTCGATGATCCGCCGCGATCCGGTGGGCGTGATCGCCTCCATCGCGCCGTGGAACTACCCGCTGATGATGGTCGCCTGGAAAATCGCCCCGGCCCTGGCCGCCGGTAATACCGTGGTGCTCAAGCCGTCGGAACAAACCCCGCTGACCGCCCTGCGCCTGGCCGAACTGGCGTCGGAAATTTTCCCGGCCGGCGTGCTCAACCTGGTGTTTGGCCGTGGTCCTACCGTGGGCAGCCCGTTGGTGACGCACCCGAAAGTGCGCATGGTGTCGCTGACCGGTTCGATCGCCACCGGCTCGAACATCATTTCCAGCACCGCCGATACGGTTAAACGCATGCACATGGAACTGGGCGGCAAAGCCCCGGTGATCATCTTTGACGACGCCGACATCGACGCCGCCGTGGAAGGCATCCGCACCTTTGGTTTCTACAACGCCGGTCAGGACTGCACGGCGGCATGCCGCATCTACGCGCAGGCAGGCATCTACGAAAAATTCGTCGAGAAGCTCGGCGAGGCGGTCAGCAGCATCAAGTACGGCTTGCAGGATGATCCGTCGACCGAACTGGGGCCGTTGATCACCGCCCAACATCGCGACCGCGTGGCCGGGTTTGTCGAGCGCGCCATTGCACAACCGCACATCCGTTTGATCACCGGCGGCAAGTCGGTGGACGGCAATGGCTTCTTCTTCGAGCCGACCGTACTGGCCGACGCCCAGCAGGATGACGAAATTGTTCGCCGCGAAGTGTTCGGGCCTGTGGTGTCGGTCACAAAGTTCAGCGATGAAGCCCAAGTGCTGGGCTGGGCCAATGATTCGGACTACGGCCTGGCGTCGTCGGTCTGGACGGCGGATGTCGGTCGCGCGCATCGCATGTCTGCCCGCTTGCAGTACGGCTGCACCTGGGTGAATACGCACTTCATGCTGGTCAGCGAAATGCCTCACGGCGGTCAGAAACTGTCCGGTTATGGCAAAGACATGTCGATGTACGGGCTGGAGGACTACACCGTCGTCCGGCATGTGATGTTCAAGCATTAAAAACATCGCGAGCAAGCTTTGCTCCTACAGGTTCACTGCAATACCTGTAGGAGCCGGGCTTGTCGGATCGCCGCACCGCCGCGATGGCGTCACCGCAAACTCAAGGAAGAAACCGGCACCCGCACCACCAGGCACCAAACCAAAGAAGTCAAAACAATAACCACCGATCCGGGCAGTGCCGTCATGGCCCCGCCACGGTTTCGGACATCCGAAATCTGCCGATTTTCCGGAGCTAACACCATGGATACAACACCCGAACTTGCTGTCCCCGTCGCTGACAGCGACGCCGAGCAGTTACGCAAACTGGGTTACACGTCGAACTTCAATCGCAGCATGAGCCTGTGGGAAAACTTCGCCCTGGGCTTCACGTACCTCTCGCCCGTCGTAGGGGTTTATACCCTCTTCGGCCTGTGCCTCGCCGCTGGCGGACCACCGATGTTCTGGGCCTATTTGCTGGTCGGATGCGGCCAGTTGCTGGTGTGCCTGATCTTCGGTGAAGTGGTTTCGCAATTCCCGATTTCCGGTGGCGTCTACCCGTGGGCCCGTCGTTTAGTGGGCAAGCGCTGGGCGTGGATGGTCGGCTGGATCTACTCCATCGCCCTGTGCGTGACCATCGCCGCGGTTGCCGTGGGTGCCGGTCCGTACCTGGCGGCCATGATGGGTTTTGAACCGAGCAACAACACCAACATCATCATCGCGCTGTTGCTGACGCTGTTTGCCACGTTGGTCAACCTCAGCGGCACCAAGGTGCTGGCGCGCATCGCCATGTTCGGCTTCCTGTGTGAATTGGTGGGCGCGGTGATCGTCGGCGTTTACCTGCTGGTCTTCGAACGTCATCAACCGCTCAGCGTGTTGTTCAACACCTTCGACATCAGTGTTGACGGCTCGTACCTGCCAGCCTTCCTGACCGCTTCGCTGGCGGGGATGTTCCTGTACTACGGCTTCGAGGCCTGCGGCGATGTGGCCGAAGAAACCCCGAACCCGAGCAAGAAAATCCCGGTGGCCATGCGCATGACCATCTACATCGGCGGCATCGCGGCAATGTTTGCTTGCCTGGCACTGATCCTCGCCGTGCCGGACATGCAAGCCGTGATCAACGGCACCGACAAGGACCCGGTCACCACAATCCTCAACAACGCCTTCGGCCCGGTCGGCTCAAAAGTGGTGATGGGCGTGGTGATGATTTCCTTCATCTCCTGCGTCATCAGCCTGCAAGCGGCGGCGAGTCGTCTGCTGTATTCCTACGCTCGGGATGAAATGGTCATCGGCAGCTCACTGCTGAAGAAGATTTCTCCTACGACCCAGGTTCCGGTTGCAGCGCTATTCGTGTCCGGCGTCCTGCCGGCGCTGATCATCGTGCTGGGCTTCTTCCTGCAGGACGCGGTAGCAACCATCGTCAGCTTCGCGGCCATCGGCATCTACCTGGCGTTCCAGATGATCGTGCTCGGGGCTCTCTATGCCCGTATGAAAGGCTGGAAACCAAGCGGAAAATTCACCCTCGGTGCGTGGGGCTGGATCGTGAACATCGGCGCGCTGGCGTATGGCATTGGCGCAATCATCAACATGGCCTGGCCGCGTACGCCGGATGCGGCGTGGTACATCAACTACGCCATGGTGCTGAGCACGGCCATCGTGATTGGCCTGGGGTTGTTGTACATGTGGATTGCCAAGCCGTATGACCACGGGACTGCGCCTGCGGGGGATGCGTGGAAGGTTAGTCGGTAAAGGTACTTTCTCAGCCCGCAGCGATGCGGGCTGGGTTGGTGGTGTTAAATCGGTTGAGGTTTGGAGAGACTTTCAAACTCGTCCATCAATAGATGGATTTCGGTACTCGGGTTGGCTTCGCCGCTAATGGCGACATCCTCGATAATCTTTGGCGCTAAAGCTCTTGCCCTTTGAAATGGCTCCCCCAAGAGTTTGGCGAAATAGTTGATGTCTTCGCCCTTCGCATACTTATCCATGTTGGGCTTTTCTCTGAGGCTCTTGGCTACCAAGTCGCCTGGAGAGCACTTCCCGACCGCACGAAAAGGCTTTCGATTGAACCCGAAATGCAGAAGAAGCCAAAACTCAAAACAGGGGTATGAAGCGATAACTTTGATTTTCGGATGCGGCCTAGCCAGATTAATTGCTCGCTCAAAACACAAATGCGTATCGCGATCCAAGGCACAAAACACCTTATCGAATCCTTTCTGACGGGCGATGGCTGTTTTTACAATGCCACTTGGGTGTGTGATGCCGCAGTGGGCAATGTCCACTTGAGCATTGGCGCGAAAATGAAATGCGGCCTCTTCCAGGTATCGTTTTCCTGACTTGCTGTCTTCACAGAGAATCAGCACTTTGGGTTGAGGCTTGAACCGGGATGCCTTTCGATCAAACAGCCGTATAGGGCGTGCCATGATCAGCCCCGCCTTATCAACGGTAATCCGCGATAACGGCCTTCAAAGTAGCGCTTCTCGACGTCCTCTCCTTCTCGTCCTTCAAAATCGTGAACCGAATAAAGACAGGTTGCACCGTTGGCATCGCGCTCGGTGATCCAGAACTGATCGCGCCGAAGTGTTTTGGCGTTCATTAGATGAGTGTCATGGGTGGTAAAGATCAGTTGAGTATCCAGCCCACTGTCCAAGTGTTTCTCAATCAGGTCATCAACGATTGAAGGGTGAAGGCTGCTGTCCAACTCATCGACAGAAAGAATCCCGCTCCCATCGGCGTGATTGATCATGAACCAGGGCAGCCAGAATCCGATCAGGTTTTTTGTACCCCCCGACTCCTCTGAAAAATCGAATTCGGCTTTTCCAAGAAGGCTCGTATGCGTCAGGGTAACTTTGTCTTTTTGGGCGGCCGCAAAGAACTCTTTCAGCGTGAGTTTTTTTGCAGGTTGAACAGATTCCGCGTCTTCGGTGTTGAGGTGGATAGCTGACACAGGGATATCCACATCCTTTAGAAAATCTCGCAAATTGCCGGTGTGATCCGAAGCAATCTTCAGAAATCTGATGGACGCGGCTGACAGCCCCATGAAGTTGTTCTGCTCGATCACGAGTAGACCGGTTTGAAACCAGCCAAACGGACCCCGCAACTGGGTCAGCTCTTCGCTACTGTTCGCTATCGCCTGCGAAATAAACAATGTTTTGGGGCTCGTCAGACGCCGCCACGCATTGTGGACTTCTTTACCACCCTCAAGGTGTGCTCCAAAAATATACTGCTCACCCTCCTCCGCAAAACGACGCTGATACAGCAGCACTTCCTTGCCTTTGGGGTATGAAACCAGTTGTTCCTCGATAATCCGCAGAGCAGTCAGGCGCAGAACAAACCGATATCGGAGCCCGCGTTGAATGAAGTTGTACTCAAAACAACTGGGTTCATGTTGGAGTTTCGGGTCAAAACGAAAGGGCGAAACCGGTAGCGGTTCATCATTTGAGGACGGTAATGCTGTGAGCAACTGTCCGATGATTCCCATCGCCCGAATGAGCGAAGATTTACCAGACGCATTCGGCCCGTAGATCGCCGCCACCTTCAACAAATCCGGCAGTTTTTCTCCATTTACCGGCGGCGCGAACAGGTTGCGCTTTTTGCTCAAGCGCGGCGTCGCAGCCATGGACAGGGTTTGTTTGTCACGGAAGGAGCGATAGTTGGAAACAGAGAATTCGATCAACATGTAGCAAACCTGCAGTTCGTTCCTGAAAACGAAAAAACTATAGGAAAAACCTGGGCTGGGATGCTGCATCAGTGCATTTCAAGCAAAAACAGGAAATTCCTACAGCCCGAGCCTTCAAGTTAAAAGCCCCATTCCTACGGCGTGCGTCGCCAGAGTAGACTTGGCGCCGCGAGCGCCTGAGAGATAGGCTTTACCTCGTCGCTGCCAAATCAGCGACCCGGGGTCGAAGCCGGAACACTATCAACATGGCGCATCCGCGCCCCCATATGAACTGGGGCAATTTTTTGCCTTTCAGTTTCGCTTTATGGTGGGCCGTGTGGCGCGGGCCTCTTGGCTTCATGTTGATCGAGAATGTCCCGACTTCGAACGCCGCACGGTCCGCCCCCCAAATCTGTCGAAGGATCAGTGGCGGCTCCTTTTCAACATGGAGTCGAAAATGCTTGAGCACACGCTAAATCCGTCCAAAATCCATTCTCATTTCACCCCAACCGTCTTCACCCGCCACAACCGCTTTCTTCACACCTTCATGCACGCCAACCAGGCTTGGTTCTGCGTCCAGGACCTCGGTCGCCTGATGGGCCGCCCTCTGGATCAACGCCTCACCCTGAAGCTCGATCCCGATCAGCGCCAACAGGTCTTGTTGCTGAGGAACGGCAACAGGTCTTGTTGCTGAGGAACGGCAAAACCATTGAATCGTTGATGGTCAGCGAATCTGGGATGTACGCCCTGCTGGTTCACCATTTCGTCCCGGAAAACCGAAACTTGCGCCAATGGCTGAGCAACGAGGTCATACCTACCCTGCGTGAGTCGAAAGCTGCTGTGGATAACATTCCAAGCCTGAGTTCATTGCAATGGGCAGGCATCTCGGTGCCGCTGCTGCATTGGCAACATCAAGCCTGGATCAAATGGCGGGACATGCCTGACCTGATGCAAGTACAACGACCCTTCAAGATCATGGGCACTTGCAGTTGAAGACAGGGTAAAAGATCGGCATAGGGGACGGCCTTCACAGGCCGTTCCCCTGCCACACCACCCGGCATGCGGGTCCGCACCGGGCGGTTCGAGAGATTGAGGTCAGGAGAGACGCGGTAAACCCGTTCTGTCGAACCACGCCATATCGAGCACTCGGTTGAGTTCAAGAGCGCTATTGCGCCACCAGGAGCGAGAGTTTCCCGCCACTTTGCGGGCAGTAACCTCACTTGCACCCAACTTGCGTAGCTCTCGATAGATCGTTGCACTACGCCGCCATTGCTTGAGCTGGATTGCTCGTAGTCGGTGTCGTATCCATTTGTCCAGCTCTCGCCAGATTCTGGGGGTTTGCGACAAGCCGAAATAGCCCTTCCAGCCCAGCATGTAGGGCCTTAATCGATCGACAACTTGTTGCAAGCTGCGACCACCTGAGCGCCGGGTAAACCAGCGGATGCGTTGTTTGAACTGCTTGCGCGCTTTGACTGCTACCGTTCTCTTGACGCCTTTGGGCGACGCCCAAAAGGCAAAGCCAAGAAACTTGCGGCCAAACGCACTCGCTACTGCACTCTTGCTCTCGTTGACGCTCAAGTGCAGCTTTTCATACAGACGCTTTAGCAGAGCCATTACCCGCTGCCCAGCCTTGCGGCTGCGAACATACACGTTCGCATCGTCGGCATAGCGCACGAAGCAATGACCTCGACGCTCAAGTTCCCGATCCACTTCGTCCAGCAGCACGTTCGCCAACAACGGCGACAGCGGGCCGCCTTGCGGCGCCCCGCAGCGGCTGTTCTCGACCACGCCATCGATCAGCGTTCCCGCATCCAGATACGCCCGAATCAGCCGGATAACCGCCCGATTCGCAATCCGCTTGCGCAACCGATCCATCAAAATGTCGTGGTCGACCCGGTCGAAGAATTTCTCCAGATCCACATCCACCACCACTTTGCGCCCTGAAGACACATGACGCTGAGCCGCCAAAACGGCGTCCTGCGCAGAGCGTCCAGGACGAAAGCCGTAGCTGTGTTCACTGAACGTCGGATCGAGTAATGGCTGCAAGACTTGCAGCAACGCTTGCTGGATCAAGCGGTCGGTGACCGTTGGAATACCCAGCTCGCGTTCGCCGCCGTCAGACTTGGGGATGACCACGCGGCGTACCGGACTGGGCCGGTAGACACCTGAGAGAAGCTGTTCACGAATCGCGGTCCACTGGGTGAGCAAGTGTTCGGCGGTCTGTTCAATATCCAGACCATCGACGCCCGCTGCACCCTTGTTGGCCTTGACCCGCTTCCACGCCCGTTTCAGGTTTTCTCTCGCAAAGGCCCGCTCCAGCAGCCCTTGCCCTGCGTTATCGGGTTCATCTTGCGGGCGATTGACCTCGTCGCTGACGGGACTTCTCACGGCTTCACCGCTCGTTATCTCCGTCCGCCCCGCGTTTGGCAGGCATCTGACTTCCGGTCGTTCGCATCAACATGGCCTATAACGCTTTCTCTCGTTCGGCCCTTCGTCAAAAAAAAGACTACTACGGCCTCTGCTGACTTCTCGCTCCGGCTAGCGCCGTCGCCCTTTCAGGCGTGAGGCGAGATCTCCCCAGGTAAGAACGCAATCCTTCCCCGCACAACCGCCGGATTTACGTTGCCGCCCCTTTGACCACAAGAGCTTCGCAGTTACATGCCCGCTCGCCCTGGTCGGCATCGCCTTGTATCCGGTTCTTGTCCATCGGCTCACGGTTTCGATCCACGCTTCCTCCCCACACTCGGTCGCCCTCATGCAGTTGCGCTTCACTTCGTTCGCTGTGGCCAGCTTACGGCGGGACTTTCACCCACAAGATTGCGCCCATGCTGGGCGCACATGAAAAAGGGGCGGACTTCACAGTCCGCCCCTTGGCTTTCCAACAAGACTTAATCTCAAACCTTCAAAACCGCGAAACACTCCGCATCGCATCCACCAGATACCGCATCGCAATCCGGTCGCTCTCCGACAGCTCGCGATACCGTTGCAGCAACTTCAGCTCGTCCGGGCTGAGCCGACGCCTTCGCCGGCCACTCGCCAGGCACGGAAGGATTCCTAACATATCGGTGAGTCCTTGTACTTTCGTCATGGACGATGTCCTTCTATAGGTCTGTGGAAACTTCAAAAACCGCATCGCCCTTTCCTCTTCATCAGTCGCCGGCCTGAAGGGCAGAAACCGGTCATGACCACAGAATAGAAACTATCTGCGCGCTGAAAAGCGATTTTTAGAGTAATTAGTCAAAAAAAGCAGAAATGCCCTATAAATCAGAAAGTACTGTCGGAAAACTTCACCGACATTTCTTGTTTCATTGCTGCACTGACAAAGTGTTACCCATCAATTCTTGTCTGCAATCGAACGGTTTAAGCTATTTGGCATCTGTTTAAAGTCCGTTGCGTTTGGCCGAAGGCATGTCCGAACCGATATTTTTGATCCAGCACGTGCCAGGAACGGCGCGGGATTGTTCACGACAGGTTGTACTTATGCATCGCAGGAACTTGCTCAAAGCGTCCATGGCCATCGCGGCTTACACCGGTTTGTCTGCCACCGGCCTGTTGGCCGCCCGCGCCTGGGCGGGCAATGGCACAGCGGATGGCGAGGCCCAGGCCTTCGATTTCGAAGCACTGAAAATTCAGGCCAAGCAACTTGCCGGCAACCGCTATCAGGACACCAAGCAGGTGCTGCCGCCAACGCTGGCGACCATGACGCCGCAGAATTTCAACGCCATCCGCTACGACGCGAACCATTCGCTGTGGAAAGACCTGAACGGTCAGCTGGACGTGCAGTTTTTCCACGTCGGCATGGGGTTCAAGCAGCCGGTTCGCATGTACAGCGTCGATCCCAAGACGCGTCAGGCGCGCGAGGTGCATTTCCGCCCTTCCCTGTTCAACTATGAAAAAACCACGGTCGACACCAAACAACTGACGGGCGATTTGGGGTTTTCCGGGTTCAAGCTGTTCAAGGCCCCGGAGCTGGACAGGCACGATGTGCTGTCCTTCCTTGGCGCGAGTTATTTCCGAGCGGTGGATAGCACCGGGCAATACGGGCTGTCGGCACGCGGCCTGGCAATCGATACCTACGCAAAGAAGCGCGAGGAATTTCCGGACTTCACCAAGTTCTGGTTCGAGACTCCGGACAAGGACAGCACCCGTTTTGTGGTCTATGCCCTGCTGGATTCGCCGAGCGCCACCGGCGCTTACCGTTTTGACATCGATTGCCAGGCCAATCAGGTGGTCATGGCGGTCGATGCCCACGTCAACGCGCGTACTGCCATCGAGCAACTGGGGATCGCGCCCATGACCAGCATGTTCAGCTGTGGCACCCATGAACGGCGCATGTGCGACACCATTCACCCGCAGATTCACGACTCGGACCGTCTGGCGATGTGGCGCGGTAACGGCGAGTGGATCTGCCGCCCACTGAACAACCCGGCGAAACTGCAATTCAACGCCTTCGCCGACACCGATCCCAAAGGCTTCGGCCTGGTGCAGACGGACCATGAATTCGCCAGCTATCAGGACACGGTCGACTGGTACAGCAAGCGTCCGAGCCTGTGGGTAGAACCTACGACCGCATGGGGCGAAGGCTCTATCGATCTGCTGGAAATTCCTACGACCGGTGAGACACTGGATAACATCGTCGCGTTCTGGACCCCGAAAAAACCGGTCGCGGCCGGCGACTCCCTGAACTATGGCTACAAGCTGTACTGGAGCGCGCTGCCACCGGTCGGCACGCCATTGGCTCGGGTCAACGCCACCCGTTCGGGCATGGGCGGCTTCACCGAGGGCTGGGCGCCGGGCGAGCACTACCCCGAAGTCTGGGCGCGGCGTTTTGCCGTGGACTTCACTGGCGGCGGCCTCGATCGCTTGCCCGAAGGTGCCGGGATCGAGCCGGTGGTGACGTGCTCGAACGGGCAGGTGAAGGATTTCAACGTGCTGGTGCTCGATGACATCAAGGGTTACCGCATCACCTTCGACTGGTTCCCGACCAATGACAGCGTCGAGCCGGTGGAGCTGCGGTTGTTCATTCGAACCAATGACCGGACGTTGAGTGAAACCTGGTTGTATCAGTATTTCCCGCCAGCGCCGGATAAGCGTAAGTACACCTGACAGTTAATGGTTGTCTGGGCTGGCCCCATCGCGAGCAAGCTCAGCGCCTACAAGTGTATGCGTTCGATACGATACCCTTGTAGGAGCTGAGCTTGCTCGCGATGAGGGCCTGACAGACAACAAACCTCAGTGCACAGAAACGCAAAAGCCCCAGTCAACTCGACCGGGGCTTTTTGGTTTTACAGCGTCAATCAGTCACGCAAATCCGACTCATGAATCGGCTGCTCCCGATGGGTCGCGCGTTGGTATTGCGCCGGCCAGATGGCCTTGCGTCCACCCAGGTCATCATCGGCATGCAACGGCCAATACGGGTCGCGCAACAACTCACGGGCCAGGAAGATGATGTCCGCCTGACAGGTGCGCAAAATGTGCTCGGCCTGCGCCGGCTCGGTAATCATTCCAACCGTGCCAGTGGCAATGCCCGACTCCTTGCGCACACGCTCAGCGAAGCGGGTTTGATAACCGGGCCCTGTCGGAATTTCGGCATTGGCTGCCGTACCGCCCGAGGAAACGTCAATCAGGTCCACGCCCAACGCCTTGAGGCGTCGCGCCAGCTCTACCGTTTCATCCGGGTTCCAGCCGTCTTCCACCCAATCGGTAGCCGACACCCGCACGAACAGCGGCAGCTCTTCAGGCCATACCGCACGCACCGCTTCAGTGACTTGCAGCACCAGCCGAATCCGGTTCTCGAACGAACCGCCAAATTGATCGCGTCGCTGATTGCTCAGGGGCGAAAGAAATTGATGCAACAGGTAACCGTGGGCGGCGTGTATTTCGACCACTTTGAAACCAGCGGTCAGTGCGCGCCGGGCCGAGTCAACAAAAGCCTGGACGACCTCGGCGATCTCGCTTTCATCGAGCTGCCGTGGGTGGGTGTGCTGCGGGTCAAATGCAATCGTCGAAGGCCCCACCGGCACCCAGCCACCGTCTTCGGGCTTGACGCTGCCATGTTTGCCGAGCCACGGCCGATGGGTGCTGGCCTTGCGCCCGGCGTGCGCCAACTGGATACCGGCCACAGATCCCTGGGCGGCGATAAAGCGCGTGATGCGTTGCAGGGGTTCGATCTGTTCGTCGTTCCACAGGCCGAGGTCCTGGTCGGTGATGCGCCCGTCGGCGGTGACCGCCGTGGCTTCGGTAAACACCAGGCCGGCACCGCCGACAGCGCGACTGCCGAGGTGGACGAGGTGCCAGTCATTGGCCAGCCCATCGACGCTGGAGTACTGGCACATCGGAGAGACCGCAATACGGTTGAGCAGGGTCAATTGACGCAGGGTATAGGGTTCAAGCAGCAGACTCATGGGTCACCTCTCGTATCAGTGGGCAGGCTCCAGGGTTCTGTTTGAAAAGTCGACGAGTGACATGAAAAAGGCGCAGCACCCGCCCCCGCGGGCAAAAAATTCGACAAGACGTCACAAGGATAATCAAGCAGTGATTAGAGCCTAGTCGACATCGGGGGATGAGGGAGGGTTCAGATGAATTGGGGGTCAGAAAGTTTGCTATCGCGGGCAAGCCCGCGATGGAGTCAACGCGGTTCGATGTGGACAATCATCAACTGAACGGTTTCGTTGCCACGGAACTCGTTGAGGTCGAGCTTGTAGGCCAATTCCACCCACTTGATGGTCGGGTTCGGCCAAATATCGCGGTCGACGCCGAAGGCGATACCGTCGAGTTTGACCGAACCGCATTCGCTTTTCAGTACCACTTTGAGGTGACGTTCGCCGACCACGCGCTGCTCGACCAATTGGAACACGCCATGGAACAACGGCTCCGGGAAGTGCTGCCCCCAAGGACCGGCATGTCGCAGGGCACGCGCCAGCTCGAGGTGAAACTCTTCGACCGCCAGCGTGCCGTCCGACAGCAGGCGCCCGGTCAGGTCTTCTTCACGCAATTGTCGCCGCACTTCGGCGTCAAAGGCCTCGGCGAACAGCGGAAAATTCGCTTCCGGCAGCGTCAGGCCAGCCGCCATGGCATGACCGCCGTATTTGCTGATCAGGTTCGGATGCTGCGCTGCCACCACGCTCAACGCGTCGCGAATGTGGAAGCCCTGAACCGAACGCCCCGAGCCCTTGAGCAAACCATCGCCCGCATCGGCAAAGGCGATCGTCGGACGGAAATAGCGCTCTTTCATACGCGAAGCGAGGATCCCGATGACCCCTTGGTGCCATTCGGGGTCGAACAGGCATAAGCCGAACGGCATCGACTCGACCGGCAAATCCTTCAGTTGCGCCAGCGCTTCACGCTGCATGCCCTGCTCGATGGATTTGCGGTCCTGGTTCATGCCATCCAGCTGGACGGCCATTTCCCGCGCCATTCCCGCGTCTTCGGTGAGCAGGCATTCGATACCCAGGCTCATGTCGTCCAGCCGCCCTGCCGCGTTCAGGCGCGGGCCGACAATGAAGCCCAAATCCGTGGAGGTGATGCGTGCAGGTTCGCGCTTGGCCACTTCCAGGATGGCCTTGATTCCCGGCCGGGCACGTCCGGCGCGAATTCGCTCCAGGCCCTGGTGCACCAGAATCCGGTTGTTGGCATCCAGCGGCACCACGTCGGCAACGCTGCCCAGCGCCACCAGGTCGAGCAGTTCACCGATGTTTGGCTGCGGGCGGCTCTCGTACCACCCGAGGCTGCGCAGACGGGCGCGAAGAGCCATCAGCACATAAAAAATCACCCCGACGCCGGCCAGCGCCTTGCTCGGAAACTCGCACCCTGGCTGGTTCGGGTTGACGATGGCATCGGCCAGCGGCAGTTCATCGCCCGGTAAGTGGTGATCGGTAACCAGCACGTTCAGGCCATGCTGCTTCGCCGCCGCGACACCTTCGACGCTGGAGATCCCGTTGTCCACGGTAATCAGCAGCTGTGGCGAACGGGTCAACGCCACTTCGACGATTTCCGGTGTCAGGCCGTAGCCATACTCAAAACGGTTCGGCACCAGGTAGTCGACATGAGCGGCGCCCAGCAGGCGCAATCCCAACACGCCCACGGTGCTGGCGGTCGCGCCATCGGCGTCGAAGTCGCCGACGATCAGAATCCGCTGCCGCTGCTCCAGCGCCGTCACCAGCAAATCCACGGCGGCATCGATGCCTTTGAGCTGCTGGAACGGAATCAGCCGCGCCAGGCTCTTGTCCAGTTCAGCCTCGGTGAGCACGCCCCGCGCTGCGTACAGGCGGGTCAGCAGCGGTGGCAGATCACCGAGAAATGGCAGAGTGGCAGGCAGTTGGCGAGGATCGATACGCATGGGGTGACGGAGGCTTCTCTTGAATACGTGGGATTAATCGGGTGTCGGCGCAGGATCAGCCGCGCTCACCTTGCAGCCATTGCAACTGGACTTCGTGCTGACCACGGTCGTCGGTCACGAAAATCGTCCCTTCGCTGATCATCACGTCCCACTTGATAACGCGTGGCATGTCCTTGGCCAGGGTTTCCAGGACTTCCTGCGGCACGGCGGCGATGTTGACGTTTTTCAGGGTTTTGATCGCCGGGATCACTTTGGTTTCCCAGACACGCAGGCTGCCGTAGGCCAGCAGGCTGGTGCGTTCGGTGCGACGCGAGCACCAGGTCAGGCGATCGGCATCTGGCTGACCGACTTCGATCCAGTGCAGGACACGGTCGTCCAGGCTCTTTTCCCACAGAGCGGGTTCATCCACGTCTGACAGACCACGACCAAATGACAGCTGCTCGTTGTACCAGAAGGCGTAGGCCAGCAGCCGCACGGTCATGCGCTCTTCGGTTTCCGAAGGGTGACGGGCGATGGTCTGCTTCACAGTCTGGTAAACGCTGCGGTCGAGGTCGGTGAGGTTCAGTTCAAACTTGTAGGTCGTGGACGGCTGGGCCATGAACGGGCTTCTTGATACGAGGAAAGGCGGCAAGTCTAACCGATGCTGTAGGCAATCAACGAATTGAAGGCGATGAACCTTGGTCGTCTGACGTTCGGCTATGTTAAAACGCTGTATCCGCTCAGCCTTTGCCCTACAGGATCCCGCATGCCGCTTACAGGAAAACCGCTCTCAGGTTTGAAAGTCATTGAATTGGGTACGCTGATCGCCGGGCCGTTTGCCTCACGCATTTGCGGCGAGTTTGGCGCTGAAGTGATCAAGATCGAATCCCCCGACGGCGGCGATCCGTTGCGCAAATGGCGAAAACTGTACGAAGGCACTTCGCTGTGGTGGTTCGTTCAGGCACGCAACAAAAAATCCCTGACCCTCAACCTGAAACACCCTGACGGCTTGGCGATTCTGAAAAAGTTGCTGGGCGAAGCCGACATCCTGATCGAGAATTTCCGCCCTGGCGTGCTGGAAAAACTGGGCCTCGGCTGGGAGACCTTGCACGCGCTGAACCCGAAACTGGTGATGGTGCGTCTCTCCGGCTTCGGTCAGACCGGGCCGATGAAAGACCAGCCAGGTTTTGGCGCGGTTGGCGAATCCATGGGCGGTTTGCGCTATATCACCGGTTTCGAAGACCGACCACCGGTACGCACCGGGATTTCCATCGGCGACTCGATCGCGGCGCTCTGGGGCGTGATCGGCGCACTGATGGCCCTGCGTCATCGCGAAGTGAACGGCGGTCTCGGCCAAGTGGTCGACGTGGCGCTGTACGAAGCGATCTTTGCCATGATGGAAAGCATGGTGCCGGAGTTCGATGTGTTTGGTTTCATTCGCGAACGCACCGGCAACATCATGCCGGGCATCACGCCCTCCTCGATCCACACCAGCGCCGACGGCAAACATGTGCAGATCGGCGCCAACGGCGATGCGATTTTTAAACGGTTCATGCTGATCATCGGCCGCGAAGACCTGGCCAATGACCCGGTGCTGGCCAGCAATGACGGGCGTGACAGCCGTCGCGACGAAATTTATGGCGTGATCGATCGCTGGGTCAACTCACTGCCGCTGGACACGGTTATCGAACAGCTGAATCAGGCCGACGTTCCGGCCAGCCGGATCTTCAGTGCCGAAGACATGTTCAGCGATCCGCAGTACCTGGCCCGGGAAATGTTCCTGCAGGCCAAGCTTCCGGACGGCAAAGATTTCAAGATGCCGGGAATCGTGCCGAAACTCTCAGAGACACCCGGCACTTCGCAATGGGTTGGGCCGCAACTGGGCGAGCACAACGCACAGGTACTCCAGGAACTTGGCTATGACGCGACGCAGATCGCACAACTGCGCAAAGACGGAGCTATCTAAGCTGAGGCGCCTGCTTGCGTTGCCCTTTAGACCTAGCACGTCGTCCGACGCGCGGGTGACAGGCGCGTTGCTGTTGATATTTCTGCTCGGCGGCCTGGTCTCATCGGCGATGGCACAACCCAGGGAAACCCTGGTCTGGTTGATGCGAGATCTACCGCCCCTGACCATTTTCGAAGGACCGAAAAAAGGTCAAGGCGTCATCGATCAGCTGTTGCCTCTATTGATCGCCGGCATGCCGCAATACGAACACACCGTCATGCGGGTCAATCGCGCTCGCGGCCTGCAAATGCTCCACGAGCCGTCCCTGACCTGCGATGCGGCGTTGAACTGGAGCAAGGAGCGTGAAAGCTGGATCGCATTTTCCCTCCCGGTTTTTCGGGCCATGAGCAATGGTTTGGCGGTCAGACGGATAGATCAACCGGTGCTGGAGCCCTTTATTCGGGACGGTGAAGTAGACCTGGCGGCCCTGCTGGCCAGTGGTCGCGAGAAGCTGGGGATTATTGCCGAGCGCAACTACGGCGAATACCTCGATGCATTGCTCAAACAAGCACCGCCCGGTGCGTTGACGTTGCACTACGGAAACGACGCCTTGGGCAGTCTGTTGCAAATGCAACGCCTGGGGCGCTTGCGACTGTTGTTGGGTTACCGCCCGGAAATCCGCTATCAGGCCCAACAGCAAGGGATAGCGGAAGATGAATTGCAGTTTTATCCGATTCGCGGCACCGGCAAATACCTCTCCGGCTACATCGGTTGCACCGACACTCCCAAGGGTCGGCAGGCCATCGTCGAGATCAACCAGTTGCTGCGCAAAATGCCGCGCGATCATTTGAGCGAGGCCTATGCGGCCTGGCTCGATCCGGAAAGTCGCGGCGCCTATCTGGAAGAGACCCGGGCCTTTTTCGAGCATCAGGCCGGGCAGTGACAAATCGCAGGCAAAAAGAAACCCCGAGCAGTGGGGAGACAACTCGGGGTTAAACGTGGCCTACATAAAGACCCGTAACAGCAAGCGACAAGCACCGGAGCACAATGCTTGATCCTGCTGCTGTAGGGTCTGACTGATCTGTGCGCAGGAAGGTTCCCACAGATGTCACTTCAATTTCGGCTAGCCAGCATTTTGTCCTGAGCGGCATTGCGCAATGCCGCGATAACGCAAGGCTCCAGCCGTCCTTCGGCAATGAGCACGTCGCGGTGCAAGCCGTCGACGACGTCGGTCAGCAGACGTTTGTCGGTCAACTGAGCCTGATTGAAGGCCCGTTCGACGACAATGACGCCGGTCGCATTTTTCAGTGTTACCAGGCATTCGCCATGGGCACCCGACGGGGACAGCGTGACCTGATACGGGCTCAGCGCTTCACCGAGCAACAGACTGATACTTTCCATCTCGATCACCACTCAATAGTCCGAAAACAAAGTGCCTGGGGCGTGCTCACCATTAGTGACCACTGGCCCGAGTAGAAAGTTCTGGATTCCAGGTACACGCGCGTCGGCGCCTCTGGTTGTTAGAGCATGCACGGCAAAGATGACAGGGAAAAAACAAGCGCATCACCCGTCGCGGCTCCGCCCCCTGTCCGTCCAGCCGCCCAACAAACCACGCAATTGGCCATCGGCGCTATAGAACGGCACCGTCCACTGGTAGATATCCCTGATACCGTTCTTGAACTGCAATTGACGCTCGCTGAACCGCGCCTTGCGCGTACTCAACTGGCTGATGAACTCGGCATGCAAACGTTCAGCAGTCGCTTTGGGCAAGACATCCAGTTCAATCAACTGTCGGCCCTGAATCTGCTCGAAACGGGTCGCCAGGCTCTCCTCGTAACTTTTGTTGCACATGATCAAACGCCCTTCCAGATCACGCACAAACATCGGATCGGGCATGGCATCCATCAAGGCGTGCTGAAAGGCGAGCTGGTCGCCGAGGCTTTTCTCCGCTTCCAGCCGTTTCTTGATCAACACCGTGAAGCGACGACTCCACAGCAACGACAGCAAGCCAAACAGACTGACGAAGACCACTCCCCAGCAACCCCACTGGCTTAGCCGCTGCCATACAGTGGGCGCGTGCACCGGGCTGATACCGTCGAGCCATTTCAAGCGAATGGCGCGCAACTCGGCAGGCGGAAAAGCTTCGAGCGCTTTGTTGAGGATACTCAACAATTGCGCCTGGCCTTTGCGGACCGCCAGGTAATCGGGGTCCCACTTTCCCTCCAGGGTATGCCACACCTTAAGCTGTCCCGCGGGATAGAGATGCGCACCGATTTCGTTTTCGATGGTGGCATACGCCTCACCGCTCTCGACCAGCGCCCGGCCTTCGGCATAGGTTTTCACCGAGCGCAACACGATCGCCGGATGGTCACGACGAATCGTCGCCTCCAGCGCATGCCTGGCCGGTAGCACCAGCACCCGTTTTGCCATTTGATCCAGAGACTCAACGACAGGCATCCCCGCGCGCCCGATCAGCACCCAGCCAGCGCCCCCGAACGAGTGACTGAAATCCATAAACGTCTTGCGCTCGTCATTCATTGCCAGCGTCGTGGTCATGTCCGCGGCTCCACTTTCCAGACGCCCCATCAACTGATCAGTGGAAAACGTCTCTTCGTGAACAAATTGCAAGCCTGTCATGGCGCTGATGCGGTTGAGCAAATCGTTGTTCAAGCCGCTCCATTGACCGTGCTCATCCTTGAACAGATACAGCGGGTACTGCGCCGAAGCGACAATCACCCGAGGGTGTGCAGCAATCCATTCACGTTCTTGGGCATCGAGCTCGATCATCGCTCTGACGGCAGGCTCCGCGGACTGCGGCACTGCCAATTGCGCTGCTGTTGCCCCTTGAGCAAAACCCAGGGCAATGAGTAAAAACATCCAGCACACGGCTGGTTTTAATCCTTTGAAAAACTGCATCACCACTTCCTTGCTGTTCAACTCGTCTGTCCGTCATAGGCGGCTCTTCATTAACGAAGTGGGACAAGTGTGGCATGCAGAAACGAGAAAGCCCGTCAGGAGACGGGCTTCAAAATGTGACAGCTTTTAGCGCTTACAAGGGTTTACCACGGTTGCCATGCTGACTGACAAAGGCCTGTACAGCTTTCAGGTCGTTCGGCAACACGGTGCAACGCTCATCTCGCTCAAACAAATCAGAAAGATGTGCAGGGAGCTCAAGCGCTTTTCCTACGCCAGCCTTCTCCACCGCGTCCGGGAATTTGACCGGATGGGCCGTCCCCAGAATCACCATTGGAATATCCAGGCTACGACGGCACTCGCGCGCAGCTTTCACGCCGATGGCCGTGTGCGGGTCCAGCAATTCGCCGGTCTGCTCGTACACTTCGGCGATGGTTTCGCAGGTTTGTGCATCATCCACAGCCAGCGAATCAAACAGCTTGCGGGCTTCGGTCCAGCGCTCCTCTTCAACGCTGAAACCGCCACCCTGTTTGAAGCTGTCCATCAGGCCGGCAATGGCTGCACCGTTGCGACCGTGCAGGTCAAACAGCAGGCGTTCGAAGTTCGACGACACCATGATGTCCATCGACGGCGACAGCGTGGCGTGCAGGGTTTCCTTGACGTACTGATTACCGCTCATGAAGCGGTGCAGGATGTCGTTGCGGTTGGTAGCGACGATCAACTGGTTGATCGGCAGGCCCATGTTGCGCGCCAGGTAACCGGCGAAGATGTCGCCGAAGTTGCCGGTCGGCACCGAGAACGATACCGAACGCGCCGGGCCACCCAGCTGCAGCGCTGCGTGGAAGTAGTAAACGATCTGGGCCATGATCCGCGCCCAGTTGATCGAGTTCACCGCCACCAGACGCGTGCCTTTGAGGAAGCTCTGGTCGGCGAAGCTGGCCTTGACCATTTCCTGGCAGTCATCGAAGTTGCCTTCGATGGCGATGTTGTGGATGTTCTCGCCGAAGATCGTGGTCATCTGGCGACGCTGCACTTCCGACACGCGGTTATGCGGGTGCAGGATGAAGATGTCGACGTTTTCGCAGTGCTTGCAGCCTTCGATGGCGGCCGAACCGGTGTCGCCGGAAGTAGCGCCGACAATCACCACGCGCTCACCGCGCTTTTCCAGCACGTAGTCGAGCAAACGACCGAGCAGTTGCAGGGCGAAATCCTTGAAGGCCAGGGTCGGGCCGTGGAACAGTTCCAACACCCATTCATTGCCGTTCAGCTGACGCAACGGTGCCACGGCGTTGTGCGAGAACACGCCGTAGGTTTCTTCAAGGATCTTTTTGAAATCGGCGTCGGGAATGCTGCCGGTAACGAACGGGCGCATGACGCGGAAAGCCAGCTCGTGATACGGCAGGCCGGCCCAGGAGGCGATTTCTTCCTGGGTGAAACGTGGCAGGTTTTCCGGGACGTACAGACCGCCGTCGGTGGCAAGACCTGCCAGCAGGACGTCTTCGAAATTCAGGGCCGGTGCCTGGCCGCGGGTACTGATGTAACGCATGACTGACTCCAATGGACAGTGTTCGTAGTGCCGGGCCCGCAAGCGAGCCCGGTCAACGATATCGGCTTAGTTCAGGTGCTCGACGCGGATCCGTACAACCGGACCGACGACGCCCGCCAGGGCTTCGAGAGCGGCGATCGCATCGTTGATGTGCTGCTCCAGCACGCGATGGGTCAGCAGGATCATCGGCACCAGGCCGTCGTGTTCCTCGGCCTCCTTCTGCATGATCGACTCGATGTTGATGCCGCGCTCCGACAGGATGCTCGCCACCTGGGCCAACACGCCCGGATGGTCCTTGGCCTGAATGCGCAGGTAGTAGGCGCTTTCGCAGGCTTCGATCGGCAGGATCGGGTGAGCCGACAGCGAGTCCGGCTGGAAGGCCAGGTGCGGCACACGGTTTTCCGGGTCGGACGTCATGGCGCGAACCACGTCCACCAGGTCAGCGATCACGGACGAAGCCGTTGGCTCCATGCCGGCGCCAGCACCGTAGAACAAGGTCGAACCGGCAGCGTCGCCGTTGACCATGACCGCGTTCATCACGCCGTTGACGTTGGCGATCAGGCGATCAGCCGGGATCAGCGTCGGGTGTACGCGCAGTTCGATACCGCTGGCGGTGCTGCGTGCAACGCCCAGGTGCTTGATGCGGTAGCCCAGCGCTTCGGCATAGTTCACGTCAGCAGTGGTCAGCTTGGTGATGCCTTCGGTGTAAGCCTTGTCGAACTGCAGCGGGATACCGAACGCGATGGACGCCAGGATCGTCAGCTTGTGGGCTGCGTCGATGCCTTCAACGTCGAACGTCGGGTCAGCTTCGGCGTAACCCAGGGCTTGCGCCTCGGCCAGCACGTCTTCGAAGGTGCGACCCTTCTCGCGCATTTCGGTGAGGATGAAGTTGCCGGTGCCATTGATGATCCCGGCGACCCAGTTGATACGGTTGGCGGACAGGCCTTCACGGATCGCCTTGATCACCGGAATGCCACCGGCCACCGCCGCTTCGAACGCCACGATCACGCCTTTCTCACGTGCCTTGGCAAAAATTTCATTACCGTGAACGGCAATCAATGCCTTGTTCGCGGTGACCACATGCTTGCCATTCTCGATGGCCTTGAGTACCAGCTCGCGGGCAACGGTATAGCCGCCCATCAGCTCTATAACGATGTCGATCTCAGGGTTCGTGGCCACTTCGAAGACATCGTTGGTAATCGCAATACCGGTCGTCTGGAACTGAGGCTTTGGCGTGCGCATGGCAATTTGTGCCACTTCGATTCCACGCCCGGCACGACGAGCAATTTCCTCGGCGTTGCGCTGAAGTACGTTGAAGGTACCGCCACCGACGGTTCCTAACCCACAGATGCCTACTTTGACCGGTTTCACTGTGAACTCCCCATAAAACGGCCGACGCAAGGTCGGCCGTGAAAACAACCGCGTGCTCGCGGTTCTCTATTAATGGCCCGGCGATGTGGCTGCCGGACCATGATCGTCAATGGCTGACCGTGACGATGCGAATTTACTTCGCGCCCAGTGCCAGTTTGGCGACTTGTGGCGCCGGCTGGTAGCCCGGAATGACCTGACCGTCGGCCAAAACGATGGCCGGTGTACCGTTCACGCCGATCGACTGACCGAGGGCGAACTGCTTGGAAACCGGGTTATCGCACTTGGCGGCCTTGATTTCCTTGCCATCGACCATTTTGTCCATGGCCGCTTTCTTGTCCTTGGAGCACCAGACCGCTTGCAGCTGTTCGTCACCCGGCGAACCCAGGCCCTGGCGCGGGAACGCAACGTAGCGCACTTCAATGCCGCGCTTGTTCAGCTCAGGCACTTCGGCGTGCAGCTTGTGGCAGTACGGGCAGGTGGTGTCGGTAAATACGGTGATGTGCGACTTGGTTTCGCCAATGGCCGGGTAGACCACGGTGTCAGCCACAGGAATGTCGTTGACCAGTTTGGAAATACCCAGGCGCTCGGTCTTCTCGGTCAGGTTGACCGGTTTGCCATCCTTGAGCTGGAACAGGTAGCCCTGAACGACATACTGGCCGTCGGCGCTGGCATACAGCACACGGCTGCCCTTGAGTTTGACTTCGTACATCCCTGGCAACGGGCTGGCCGTAATGGTTTCGACGGGCACGTCGAGCTGGAGGTTTTCCAGGCTTTTACGAATGGCTTTGTCGGCCGCGTCATCGGCGACGGCAAAGGTGCTGACCAACGCAATGGCGGCGGCGGCGAAAATCTGGGTCAGACGCATGAGAACTCCTGAAGGCGGACAAATGGGACGATCAGAACGCCCGTGCCGAAACACCGGGTCATAAACGCCCATCGTGCAAACCGGCAAAGCCTACCACATAAGGTCCGTGTGGCCGAATGCGCCTGTCGTAAGTCATCTCACTCACCGTGCACGACGCTTTTATGTAGCAGCTGGCGAAGCCTGCGTTCGACTGCGCAGCAGTCGTTAAATCAGACACTGAGGTGTATCAGTTAAACCGCGGGCTCAGGGTTTACGGCTGCTGCGCAGTCGAACGCAGGCTTCGCCAGCTGCTACACGGTCCTGTGTTAGCCACGCGGGTGATGTTTGGCGTGCAGGTCTTGCAAGCGCGCCCGGGCTACATGAGTGTAGATCTGGGTGGTGGACAAATCGCTGTGGCCGAGCAGCATTTGCACCACCCGCAAGTCGGCACCATGGTTGAGCAGGTGCGTGGCGAAAGCATGGCGCAACGTGTGCGGCGACAGCGACTTGCCGATCCCGGCGACCTTGGCCTGGTGCTTGATGCGGTGCCAGAAGGTCTGGCGGGTCATTTGCTCGCCGCGCAGACTCGGGAACAGCACATCACTGGGGCGCCCGCCGAGCAGTTCGCCACGGGCATCGCGCATGTAGCGCTCAACCCAGACAATCGCTTCCTCCCCCATCGGCACCAATCGTTCCTTGCTGCCCTTGCCCATCACCCGCAACACGCCTTGACGCAAGTTGACTTGCTCCAGGGTCAGGCTGATCAACTCGGTCACCCGCAAGCCACAGGCATACAGCACTTCGAGCATGGCGCGGTCACGCTGGCCGATCGCTTCGCTCAAGTCCGGCGCCTTGAGCAAGGCTTCAACGTCGGCTTCCGACAGGGATTTAGGCAAAGGCCTGCCCAATTGAGGCATGTCGACGCGCAAGGTCGGATCGACAGCGATCAACTTTTCCCGCAGCAGATAGCGATAAAAGCCACGCACACCCGAGAGAAATCGCGCAGTGGAACGGGGTTTGTAGTTCTGCTCCAAGCGCCAGGCCAGATGATCGAGGATCAGCTCACGACCGGCGTTGATCAGCTCCAGATCCTTCTCCTGCAGCCAACCGTTGAACAGGGCCAGGTCGCTGCGATAAGCATCGCGGGTATTGTCGGAAAGACCTTTCTCCAGCCACAGGGCGTCGAGAAACTGGTCTATCAGCGGATGATCGATAGCAGGCATGGGCGCTCTAGGCACACAGTCTCGGGACTGCGCGCGAAAAAAAGGTGAACTGTAAAAATGGCCGCTAGTCTTTCATAGCCCGCCACTTCAAGGAACAGGAGCTTCAATGAGCGAACAGCAGATTCTGTTGGTTTTTGGCGGTATCGGTGCGGCAGCGTTGGGCTGCCAATGGTTGGCCTGGCGCCTCAAGTTACCGGCGATTCTGTTTCTATTGTTGACCGGGATTCTGGTCGGGCCGGTTCTGGGTCTGCTCGACCCGCTGGAAATGTTCGGACCATTGCTGATGCCGCTGGTATCGCTGGCGGTGGCACTGATCCTGTTTGAAGGCAGCCTGACCCTGCACCTTTCAGAATGGCGCGAGATTGGCAGCGTGGTGCATCGACTGGTCACCATCGGCGCGCTCTCGACCTGGGTGGTCATTGCCGTCGCGACCCATTGGCTACTGGGGTTCGACTGGTTGCTCGCCATTCTGTTCGGCAGCTTGACGCTGGTCACCGGCCCCATGGTCATCGTGCCAATGCTGCGCGTCGTGCGGCCGAAAGCCTCGATTGCCAACATCCTGCGCTGGGAAGGCATTGTCATCGATCCAATCGGAGCCCTGCTCGCCGTGGTGGTTTACAGCTTTATCATCGCCCGCGCCTCGGGTGATGGCTGGAGCCAAAGCCTGCTGACTTTCGGTGGCGTGATTGTGTGCGGCAGCTTATGCGGGATCGCCGGGGGCTGGGTGCTCGGCACGATCATCCGACGCCAATGGCTGCCCGAATACCTGCACAACCTGGCAGCGCTCGCGGCGGTGTTGGGGATTTTCATTGCGGCCAATGAAGTCATGAACGAATCCGGATTGCTGGCGGTGACGTTGATGGGGATGTGGCTGGCCAACATGAAGGGCGTGGATGTGCGCGACATCCTGCACTTCAAGGAGAACCTCAGTGTGCTGCTGATCTCCGGGCTATTCATTCTGCTGGCCGCGCGGCTGGACTTGAACGCCTTGATTGCACTGGGGCCGCTGGTGCTGATTCTGCTGCTGATCATTCAGTTGATTGCCCGGCCATTGAACGTGATGCTTTCCACGGCGGGTTCAAGCCTGAGCTGGCGTGAACGCGCGCTGCTGGCCTGGATCGCACCGAGAGGGATTGTGGCGGCGGCGGTCTCGGCGATTTTCGCGATTCGTCTGGATGAAGCCGGCCATGAAGGTGCCTTGCTGCTGGTGCCGCTGACGTTTGCTGTGATCATCGGCACGGTGGTACTGCAAAGTGCCACGGCTCGACCGTTAGCCCGGTTATTGAAAGTCGCTGAACCAGCGCCCAGCGGCTTCCTCATCGTCGGCGCCAACGGCCCGGCGCGAACCGTGGGCAAAGCCTTGCAACAACTGGGCAGTCGAGTACTGCTGACGGATTCAAGTTGGGAGAACATTCGGGCGGCGCGAATGGACGGTCTGCCCACCTACTTCGGCAATCCGGCATCACAGCATGCCGATGCTCATCTGGATCTGGTTGGCCTGGGGCATTTGCTGACCCTGTCACCTTCGGGCGAATTGAACACGGTGGCGACCATGCGCTTTCGTCATGACTTTGGTCATCAGCGCATGTTCGGCGTAGCCAGCGGCCAGGACAGCCGCCGCACCGACAAGCATCGGGCGAGCCGCAAGCATCGTGGGCGCTTGCTCGGCAGCGAGGGAATGACCTACGGCAAATTGGCCAGTCTGCTCAGCCAGGGCGCCGAGCTCTACAGCACGCATCTGACAGAAGAATTTGATTTGGAAGACTACCGGGAGCTGCACGGGGATCGGGCAACGTTGTTGTTCATCCGCGATGCCAGCGGATGGGTGCATGTGGTGACGCCTGGCAGTTCGCTGCAACCTTCGGCGGGGTGGACGCTGCTCGCGCTGATTCAGCCAGACACCGTCTGCGCCTGAGAAATCGCAGGCAACAAAAAAGCAGCCCGCAGGCTGCTTTTTTTTGCATCGGAAGCTGGACTTAAGCCAGTTTTTCCTTGATGCGAGCTGCTTTACCGGACAGGTCACGCAGGTAGTACAGCTTGGCTTTACGTACGTCACCGCGACGTTTAACGGCCATGCTGTCGATTTGCGGGCTGTAGGTCTGGAAAGTACGCTCTACGCCAACACCGTTGGAGATTTTACGAACGGTGAATGCACTGTTTACGCCGCGGTTACGCTTGGCGATTACAACGCCTTCGAACGCTTGCAGACGTGCACGGTCGCCTTCCTTCACTTTCACCTGAACGACAATGGTGTCGCCCGGGGCAAAGGTAGGGATTTCTTTGGTCATCTGCTCTGCTTCGA
Organism: Pseudomonas sp. OV226; assembly: GCF_003148705.1. Classification (NCBI taxonomy): domain Bacteria; kingdom Pseudomonadati; phylum Pseudomonadota; class Gammaproteobacteria; order Pseudomonadales; family Pseudomonadaceae; genus Pseudomonas; species Pseudomonas sp. OV226. The sequence goes on from NZ_QGGS01000006.1 coordinate 124,190, forward strand.
GTGCAAGGATGATTTTGTTAGTCATGCTGTGCTCCTAAGGTAAATCAACGGATTTACCATCGATACGTTGTTAACTATCGTCCCGCTCGCGGATGTATTCCTCGAGCAGCTTCTTCTCTTCTCCAGAAAGCGAGCGGCTTTCCAGAAGATCGGCTCGTCGTTCAAAGGTCCTACCAAGGGACTGCTGTAAACGCCAACGCCGGATGTGCGCGTGATTGCCACTTAGCAATACGTCGGGAACACGCTGATCCGCATACACCTCCGGTCGGGTGTAGTGCGGGCAATCCAGCAAACCATCCGTAAAGGAATCTTCCTCGGCGGAGTCCGCATGCCCTAAAGCTCCAGGCAGCAGTCGTGTAACCGCATCGATCAGGACCATCGCCGGCAGCTCGCCGCCAGACAGTACATAGTCGCCAATCGACCACTCTTCATCGACATGAGCTTCAATAAAACGCTCGTCAATGCCTTCATAGCGGCCGGCAATCAGGATCAATGCATCCAGATTCGCCAACTCGCGCACCGCCGACTGAGTCAGTTGACGGCCTTGGGGGGACAGGTAAATTACCTTCGCCGCCTCCCCGGCTGCTGCCTTGGCCTGAACCAGTGCATCTTCCAGGGGCTTGATCTTCATCACCATGCCCGGACCACCGCCAAATGGGCGATCATCCACAGTGTGATGTCGATCCGTCGTGTAGTCTCGCGGGTTCCAACAGGTGAGCTGCAACAGCCCCTGTTTCACCGCCCGACTGGTGATGCCGTACTCGCTGATGGCGGAGAACATCTCGGGAAACAAACTGATCACTTCTACGCGCAAGTTAGCCACGCTTAGAAATCCGCGTCCCAATCCACCTTCATCTCGCCTGCGGCCAGGTCGACAGCCAACACGCATTGCTCCGTATAGGGCAACAGACGTTCGCGATCATCCAGGCTGCCAGCGCAAGGCTTGACCACCATGACATCGTTCGAGCCAGTCTCTAACAGGTGATCGATCTTCCCGAACAATTGCCCGAGTGTGTCGATAACCTTGAGACCTTCCAGCTGGTACCAGTAGTACTCGCCGTCGGTCAGTTCAGGGAACAGGTTGCGCGGCACGCAGATCTCATAACCGGCCAGAAGACGAGCTTCTTCGCGATCATCGAGATCCTTGAGCTTTGCGACCAGGAATTTGTCATTCCCGCGTCCGCTGACCAGCTCTACCTGCTTTACATTACCGTCACGCTTGAGCGTCCAGGTTTTGTATTCCAGCAGGTTTTTAATTGGATCAGTAAAGGAGTACACCTTCACTTCGCCGCGAACGCCATGAACAGAATAAATTTTGCCAATAACGATCAAATCATCGGCAACAGCTGGCGTCGCGTTCATATTGCTCAGGCCGCAGCCTTAGCAGATTCCTTCAACAACTGAGCAACACGCTCAGAAGGTTGTGCACCAACGCTCAGCCAGTAGGCTACGCGCTCTTGGTTCACGGACAGACGGACTTCTTGACCACGAGCAACAGGGTTGAAGAAACCAACCTGTTCCTTGTGCGAACCGTCGCGCGGGTTGCGGCTGTCGGTTACGGTCAAGTGGTAAAACGGGCGCTTTTTGGAGCCGCCAAGGGCAAGACGGATTGTTAGCATGTGAACATCGTTCCTGTAGTCGGTGCTGCAAATCTAAAGGCACAGCGGGCATAGGTGCCCGAAAGGCCGCATATTCTAAGGAATATCCGGACTTTTGCAAATGACTTTTTCCGGCGGCCTATCGGACGCCATCCAGATTTGCTATAGAGCCGTCGTTGAAAACGGCCGGTCAGCTCCCGCCAAGTGCGGGTTTGCTGGAGATCCCGCATCCTTGCGGGTCTGCGCCGGTGCGATGACCGGCGCGGATTCTTTACATCTTTGGCATGCCGCCGCCGGGCAACATACCGCCCATGCCGCGCATCATTTTGGCCATTCCGCCTTTCGCGGAGAATTTCTTCATCATCTTCTGCATCTGCTTGTGCTGCTTGATCAAGCGACCGATGTCCTGCACCTGAGTGCCGGAACCCATGGCGATCCGGCGTTTGCGCGAACCACTGATCATCTCAGGGTCGCGGCGCTCGGCCGGGGTCATGGAGTTGATGATGGCTTCCATCTGCTTGAATTGCTTCTCTGCCGCACCCTGGGCGTTGCCCATCTGCGCCAGATTCACGCCGCCCATGTTCGGCAGCTTGTCCATGAGCCCGCCGAGGCCGCCCATGTTCTTCATTTGTTGCAACTGATCGCGGAAGTCTTCGAGGTCGAAGCCCTTGCCCTTCTTCAGTTTCTTGGCCAGTTTGTCGGCCTTGTCCTTGTCGAGGGTCGCTTCGGCCTGTTCGATCAGGCTGAGCACGTCGCCCATGCCGAGGATGCGTGAAGCAATACGCTCAGGGTGGAACGGATCGAGCGCTTCGCTCTTCTCGCCCATACCGATGAACTTGATCGGCTTGCCGGTGATGGCGCGAACCGACAGGGCGGCACCGCCACGGGCATCGCCGTCGACCTTGGTCAGGATCACACCGGTCAGCGGCAGCGCATCGCCGAAGGCCTTGGCCGTGTTGGCGGCATCCTGGCCGGTCATGGCGTCAACCACGAACAGGGTTTCAACCGGGTTGATCGCGGCGTGCAGCGCCTTGATCTCGCCCATCATCTCTTCGTCGATGTGCAGGCGACCGGCGGTATCGACGATGACCACATCAATGAACTTAAGCTTTGCTTCTTTTATAGCCGCTTGCGCGATGTCGACCGGCTTCTGGCTCAGGTCGGACGGGAAGAAGGTAACGCCGACTTCACCCGCGAGCATTTCCAGCTGCTTGATCGCCGCCGGACGGTAAACGTCCGCGGACACGACCATGACCGACTTCTTCTTGCGCTCCTTGAGGAAGCGCGCAAGTTTGCCGGCGGTGGTGGTTTTACCCGCGCCCTGCAAGCCGGCCATCAGGATCACGGCGGGTGGAACGGCGCTCAGGTTCAGGTCTTCGTTGGCCGCGCCCATCAGGCTTTCGAGCTCGGCCTGGACGATCTTCACAAAGGCCTGGCCCGGCGTCAGGCTGCGCGACACCTCGGTGCCGACAGCGCGTTCCTTGACCGAGTTGACGAAGTCTTTGACCACGGGCAAGGCGACGTCAGCTTCGAGCAACGCCATGCGCACTTCACGCAGGGTGTCTTTGATGTTGTCTTCGGTCAGCTTGGCCTTGCCGGTGACATGGCGCAGCGTCTGCGAGAGACGGTCGGTTAAGTTTTCAAACATTGCGCGATCCTTTCAGGCCCTGTGTAGACCGGGATAATGGCGGCCCAGACCGGAATAAACATGTGCTCGGCGAGCCTGCGGCGTGGGCAGGTCGCGGATTATAGCGAAGACTGCGTCTGGCGGACACCTCGCACTTTCGTGCCGCGGGGGTTCTATGCCAAACTCAGCGCCTTTCGGGCCTGCCTAACAGGATTTATGCTCCCCTTGTCACCCAGTTTGCTTACTACCCTCGCCGCCGCCTGCTTATATGCCGCTGCGACTCTTTATCAGGGCTCTCGTCTGGCCACCGGCGCCAAGGCGAACAAGCGCCTGCTGGTCACGCTCGGCGTGCTGGCCGTCCTGGCTCACAGCGCCAGCCTGTTCACCCATCTGCTGACGCCGATCGGCCTGGGCCTGGATTTTTTCAGCGCCGCCAGCCTGATTGCCGCAGCGGTCATCGCACTGACCCTGCTGGCCTGCTCACGGATCCCGGTGGAAAACCTGCTTATATTGCTCTTCCCGCTGGGGGCCGCGACCGTGTTGCTGGCGCAGCTCGCCCCGGCCGGCACCGTACAGGTCATCGACGAAGAACCGGGCATCCTCGCCCATATTCTCTTGTCGATCCTCGCTTACGGCATGTTTACCATTGCGGTGTTCCAGTCGTTGTTGCTGCTGGTTCAGGACCATCAGCTCAAGCACAAACATCCGTCAGGGCTGATCAAGAACTTCCCGCCGCTGCAAACCATGGAAAGCCTGCTGTTCGGCTTCCTGTGGGCTGGCTGGACCCTGCTATCGTTGTCGTTGATCTCCGGCTGGTTGTTTGTCGACAACCTGTTCGCCCAGCACCTGGTGCATAAAACCTTGCTGGCGTGCCTGGCCTGGGTTGTCTTCAGCGTGCTGCTGTGGGGCCGTAACCGCCTCGGTTGGCGCGGCCACAAGGCGATTCGCTGGACCCTCGCCGGTTTCTGCCTGCTGATGCTGGCGTATTTCGGCAGCAAGCTGGTTCGTGAATACATCCTGCATATCTGACGAGCGGCATTAATGGACGACTTGCCCATAGGGCCGATGCTCGCGGTATTGGCCCTGCTGATTTTATGGTCGGGGCTGTTTACCGCTATCGAAGTGGCACACCAGCATTTGCTGGCCCAGCGGACCGCATCGCGCTCGAGCGACAAACCGGTGGCGAAGCTGAGCTTTCCACTCAACAGCCTGATCTTCTGCAATACCCTGTGCCGCGCGCTGGTCATGGTCATCAGCACCTTGCTGGCGATCTTCACCTGGTCGGCCAATGGTCCGTGGGCTGCCTGCATCGGCGCCGGCGCCGCGCTGCTGATATTCGCTGACTACCTGCCACGCACCCTCGCCACTCGCTATCCGGACGCCGTGCTGAACCTGGGCAACACCTTGCTCGGCGCGCCCCTGAAAATCATCTACCCGCTCGCCTGGATGCTCAATGGCATCAGCCAGTTGCTGATGCGACCGTTCGGCCGCAAAGTCAAAGTGGTGCAGCAGAGCGAAGACGAAATGCCCACGGATCGCCATGACGATCAGGACCACGGCGTCTGCCGCCCGCATCCACTGTCCGGCATCCACGCGCTGGACAACATCACGGTCAACGACATTCTGGTGCCGCGCAGCGACGTCGACGGCATCAACCTCGACGACCCGATTGAAGAAATCATCGAGCAGTTGCGTCATAACAAGCGCACGCGCCTGCCGGTATTCCACAGCGATATCAACCAGGTCGAAGCCGTCCTCAACACCCGGCACATCCGTCACTTGCTAGGCGATGCAAGCTTGACCCTGGATGCGCTGATGGCGGCCAGCCACGACCCTTATTTCGTACCGGAAAGCACGCCGCTGCAGCTGCAGCTGCTGAATTTCCACAAGCAGCAGCGACGCTTGGGCATGGTGGTCGACGAGTACGGCGAAGTGCTCGGTATCGTGACCCTGGAAGACATTCTTGAAGAGATCGTCGGCGAGTTCGAAAGCCAACACAGCCTGAAGAATCCGCACATTCATCCACAGGCCGACGGGCGCCTGGTGATCGAAGGGGCGGCATCGATTCGCGAACTGAACAAGAGCCTGGGCTGGCATTTACCCAGCGATGGTCCAAAAACCCTTAACGGGTTGGTGACCGAGGCCCTGGAGACCATTCCGGACAGCGCCGTATGCCTGAAGATCGGACGCTATCGCCTGGAGATTCTGGAAACCGAAGATAACCGTGTCACGCGGGTGCTGATCTGGCATACCAGCTCAGTGCCAGCAATCCTCTAGCCTCAACCCCTGTAGCAGCTGCCGAAGGCTGCGTCCGGCTGCGCAGCAGTCGTAATACCGGACAATGCGGTGTTTCAGGGCGTCCGCGTGTACAGGGTTTACGACTGCTGCGTAGCCGGACGCAGCCTTCGGCAGCAGCTACAAGGATTTGCGCTTGTTTGATCGTTAGCAGCCTTCCTATAATCGAGTCGCTTACCCAAGCCCCGCCTTACTCCAGTGCTACCCGCACTCTGCGTTAAGCCCACATCCCTGGGTGTTCGACCATAATAATTCGCTCCACTGGGGCACATGACTGTCAGGGATAACCGCATGACGACCAGCACGACTTACACCCAAACCACACCTGCACAACCGACCAACTCCGCCACCCGCGTGGCCACCGCGAGTTTCATCGGTACCGCCATCGAGTTTTACGACTTCTACGTCTATGCCACGGCGGCCGCACTGGTGATCGGTCCGGTGTTCTTTCCGCAGACCTCCGGCACCGCGCAAATGCTGTCGGCATTCCTAACTTTCGGCATCGCCTTTCTTGCACGACCACTGGGCTCAGCGCTGTTCGGCCACTTCGGTGACCGTATCGGCCGAAAATCGACACTCGTTGCCTCGCTGCTGTTGATGGGCGTCTGCACCACGTTGATCGGCGTGTTGCCGGGCTACGACAGCATCGGTGCCTGGGCGCCGATCCTGCTTTGTGTGCTGCGCTTCGGCCAAGGCCTGGGACTGGGCGGCGAATGGGGGGGCGCGGCGTTGCTGGCGACCGAGAATGCCCCCAAGGGCAAACGCGCCTGGTTCGGCATGTTTCCGCAGCTTGGCCCTTCGATTGGCTTTCTGGCGGCGAACGGCCTGTTCCTGACACTGGCCATGACCCTGAACGACGAGCAATTCCGCTCGTGGGGCTGGCGCATTCCGTTCCTGCTCAGCGCCGCACTGGTCATGGTCGGCCTGTATGTGCGTCTCAAACTCCACGAAACCCCGGTGTTCGCCAATGCCATGGCCCGCCAGGAAAGGGTGAAGATCCCGCTGATCGAGTTGCTCAGCCAATACTGGGCGCCGATGCTGTTGGGTGCCGGCTCGATGGTCGTGTGCTACGCGCTGTTCTACATCTCGACCGTGTTTTCGCTGAGTTATGGCGTGTCGACCCTCGGCTATACCCGTGAAACCTTCCTCGCCTTGCTGTGCTTCGCAGTGCTGTTCATGGCGGCAGCCACCCCACTGTCGGCGTGGGCCAGCGACCGGTATGGACGCAAGCCAGTGCTGATCATCGGCGGCGTGCTGGCGATTCTGTCGGGGTTCTTGATGGAGCCGCTACTGACCCACGGTTCGACCTGGGGCGTGGCATTGTTCCTGTGCATCGAGCTGTTTCTGATGGGCGTGACGTTTGCGCCGATGGGTGCGCTGTTGCCTGAGCTGTTTCCGACTCACGTTCGCTACACCGGCGCATCGGCAGCGTACAACCTGGGCGGGATCGTCGGGGCCTCGGCGGCACCGTTCTTCGCACAGAAACTGGTGGCGATGGGGGGACTGAGTTATGTCGGCGGGTATGTGTCGGGGGCGGCGGTGCTGAGCTTGATTGCGGTGCTGTGCCTGAAGGAAACGCGTCACAACGATTTGAATCGGGTGGCCTGATAGAAGATCGTTCCCACGCTTTGCGTGGGAACGATCAGAGAGGAAGTTTACAGCTCTACAACAACAGCCTGAGAAGCACGGGTCGCCTTGGCGCGAGCCGCATCAATCGACTCATCACGCGCCAACGCCACGCCCATCCGGCGCTGACCGTTCACTTCTGGTTTGCCAAACAAACGCAACGCCGTGTCCGGCTCGCTCAACGCAGCACCCAGGTTAGCGAAAGCGGTCTGGGTCGACTGCCCTTCCACCAGAATCACCGCAGAAGCCGAAGGACCGAACTGACGGATCAATGGGACCGGCAGGCCCAGAATTGCCCGTGCGTGCAGCGCGAACTGCGACAGGTCCTGGGAAATCAAGGTGACGAGGCCCGTGTCATGCGGACGCGGCGACACTTCACTGAACCACACCTGATCGCCTTTGATGAACAACTCGACGCCGAAAATTCCACGACCGCCCAACGCTTCAGTCACGGCTTTGGCAACACGCTCGGACTCAGCCAGGGCAACCGGGCTCATGGCTTGTGGCTGCCAGGATTCCTGATAGTCGCCTTTCTCCTGACGGTGACCGACTGGCGCGCAGAACGTGGTGCCGCCCACATGACGCACGGTCAGCAGGGTAATTTCGTAGTCGAAGTCGATGAACCCTTCGATGATCACCCGACCTTTGCCGGCACGACCGCCTTCTTGCGCGTAATCCCAAGCGGTCTTCACGTCATCGGCACTGCGCAGCAGGCTCTGGCCTTTACCCGACGAGCTCATGACCGGTTTGACTACACAAGGGAAACCGAGGTCTTCGACCGCTTTGCTGTAGTCCTCGAAGGTATCGGCGAAGTGGTACGGCGAGGTCGGCAGGTCGAGCTCTTCGGCGGCCAGGCGACGGATACCCTCGCGGTTCATGGTCAGCTGTGCAGCGCGAGCAGTCGGGATCACGGTGAAGCCTTCGGCTTCCAGTTCGACCAGGGTGGCCGTGGCGATGGCTTCGATTTCCGGCACGATGAAGTGCGGCTTCTCGGCTTCGATCACTGCACGCAGGGCGGCGCCGTCGAGCATGTTGATCACATGGCTGCGATGGGCGACTTGCATGGCGGGTGCATTGGCGTAGCGATCCACGGCAATCACTTCAACGCCCAGGCGTTGCAGCTCGATCACCACTTCCTTGCCCAACTCACCACAGCCACACAGCAATACGCGGGTCGCGGTTGGCGACAATGGAGTTCCGATACGGGTCATCTCAGGTCCTCAAGAAGCGGATCATCGAGGGATGCGCCACGCGCTTCCCATGGGGAGAAAGCGCGGCATTTTACATGAACCTGAGGGTTTGGCTTCAGCTGACGACGGCCTGTTTGCGCAAGCGCCAGGCCATGATCAGCCACACGGCGGTCACGCCCGCGAACTTCGAGCCCATGGCCGTGAGGATCACGGCCGGGGTGAACGCGTCGATCATGCCAAAGAAGATGAAGGTATCGAGGGGAATGCTCAGCGCCGAACTTATCCACAGGCGGTCGTGCAGCGGGCGCTTGGTGATGCTGAACACCAGCCAGTCGATGCACTCGGACACGGCAAACGCCGTGGCGCTGGCCAAGGCAATGGACGGATCGGAGGTGACATAGGACAGGACCAGCGCCGCCAGCATCGCGGCGATGGCGCCGTGACCGAAACGGGTCTGCACCATGTCGCGCAACACGAACACCAGACCACCCCAGGCCGACCAGATGATGTCCAGGTGCGGAGCGGTGGAGAAGGCGTAGTTGATCAGCACGACGCTGCTGATGTAAGCGATCAGGAAGAGCATGGGGCGTGGGGATACCTGTCAATTTGGCGAACAGATTACTTCAGCCCTGCCCAACAACCAAACCCGAACACGAACCTGTAGCAGCTGGCGCAGCCTGCGTCCGGTTGCGAAGCAGTCGTAAAATCAGGCCATTGAGTCATTCAGGCAAACCTCACGTTCAGGATCTACGACTGCTACGCAGCCGGACGCAGCCTCCGGCAGCTGCTACAGGTCCGGGGTTTTACCGATCATCCAGACCAGCCCGCTGGACTTGGCCCGTTCATGACACAACCCCAACACCGCGCGGCGCTCGTCGTTGGTCATCCGGCTCCAGCGGGTAATCTCTTCCACCGTGCGCTGGCACCCGGTGCAAATATCATCCTCGTCCAACGCGCAAATGTTCACGCAGGGCGATAGCACCGGTCGTTCAGTGGCGCTCATTCTTCCTGCTCGACCAGATCACGGGCATAGCGTTGCGAGTTATGCACATAGTGAGCGGCGCTGGCCTCCAGCATCTTCTTCTGCGGCTCGGTCAGCTCACGCACCACTTTGCCCGGCGAGCCCATGACCAGCGAACCGTCCGGGATTTCCTTGCCTTCGCCGATCAGCGAATTGGCGCCAATGATGCAGTTTTTGCCGATTTTCGCGCCGTTGAGAATCACGGCATTAATACCGATCAAGCTGTAGTCGCCCACGGTGCAACCGTGAAGCATGGCATTGTGGCCGATGGTCACGCCGGTGCCGATGGTCAGCGGGAAGCCCATGTCGGTGTGCATCACGGTGCCGTCCTGGACGTTGCTGTTCTTGCCGATCAGGATCAGTTCGTTGTCGCCGCGCAGTACGGCGTTGAACCAGACATTGGCACCCTCTTCCAGTTTGACCTTGCCCACCAGTACGGCATTGGGTGCGACCCAGCTCTGCGGGTGGGTTTCGACGCGGGCGTCGCCCAGGCGATACTTCATCTTGTTGTCCTCAAGGCCAGGCAGGCTTATGCACAGCACGGTTCACGCCATACGAACGATGGCTTCAGGTGTTGATAAAACTCTTGGGCGGTTGATGCAGGCTGATTTTCGCGTCATAGAGCAGATTGATCAACTCGACGATCATAATCGCGGTGAGGCCCCAGATTTTGTATTCGCCATACCGATAGCTCGGAACGTACCAGCTACGGCCCTGGTAATCGATGCGATGGGTGTGTTCGCGCGGGTCCTTGCGGAAAAACTCGAGCGGCACGCTAAAGACGGCGGCGATCTCGGCATCGTTGGCCCGGTACTCGACAAAATCCGGAATCACCCCGACATAGGGTGTGACCTTGATACCGTGCAGGGAGATCAGCGGGCTAAGCGGGCCGATCACTTCAACCAGACCCGGCGGCAAGCCAATTTCTTCTTCGGCCTCACGTAGCGCGGTGAAAATCAGGTCGGGGTCCTCGGGATCGCGACGACCACCGGGAAAGGCCACTTCGCCACCATGGGTCGAGAGCCCGCTGGCGCGCAGGGTCAGAACCAGTTCCGGCTCATCACTGCGAGTGATGGGCACCAGTACCGCAGCTTCCGGGAAACGCTTGTCGGTTTCCAGTGTGCGAGGGGTGTGGTTACTAACTCGATGCAGTAGCTCGTCCAGCATGAGACTTCTCGATTTATTCGCTACTTTGCATCATGCACCAATCGAACCGAGCGCCCAAGCCCATAACCATTGCATGTCGCTAAACGACAACTTGCCGACAGACACCGCCGCACGCCAAGATAGGCGCAGCATTCAGGAACCCAAGCATGAAATTTTGCAGTCAGTGCGGCAACCCGGTGACCCAGCGCATTCCCGAAGGCGATTCGCGCCTGCGATTTGTCTGCGACAGCTGTCAGGTGATTCACTACCAGAACCCCAATATCGTCGCTGGCTGTGTCGCGACCTGGGGCTCGAAAGTGTTGCTGTGTCGACGTGCCATCGAGCCACGACTCGGTTACTGGACCCTTCCAGCCGGCTTCATGGAAAACGGTGAAACCATCGAGCAGGCGGCTATTCGCGAAACAGCCGAAGAAGCCTGTGCGCGGGTGCGCAACCTGAAGATCTATACGCTGATCGACGTACCCCACATCAGCCAGGTGCATGTATTCTTTCGCGCAGAGCTGGCGGACCTGGACTTTTCTGCCGGTCCGGAGAGCCTGGAGGTGCAGCTTTTCGATGAAGCCGACATCCCTTGGTCCGAGCTGGCTTTCCGCACAGTGGGCCGTACCCTAGAATGCTTCTTCGCTGACCGACGGACCGAGGTCTACCCCGTGCGTTCCGAGTCGATCCCGCCGCTCGCTCAGCCTGCCAATACTTAAAAAACACCTATAACTAAAAATAGCCGACACCTCCTAGGGATATCGTTTCAATGCGCTGGTTGCTTGCCCTGTTTTGCTTGTCGTTCGTCACGGTATCCCAGGCTTCTGCCGCGGGAACCCTGAACGGCAAAGCCATCGATAAAATTCTGGTCATCAAGTCCACCCACCAATTGCAATTGATCAATGACGGCCAGCCGCTCAAGACCTATCGCATTTCCCTGGGTAAACGCCCCAAGGGGCCGAAGCTGATGGAGGGCGACAAACGCACCCCGGAAGGCTTCTACTGGGTGGATTGGCGCAAGACCAGCGACAACTTCAACCTGGCGATGCACATCTCCTACCCGAACATCAGCGACTCTGCGCGCGCTCGACGCGAAGGCGTCGCACCGGGTGGCATGATCATGATCCACGGAACTCCAGACACTGAAGACACCCCTGAAGACCTGTTCCACACCCTGGACTGGACCGACGGCTGCATTGCCATGCGCAACATGGACATGCGTGAAGTCTGGAACCTGGTGCCGGACGGCACGATGATCGAAATCCGCCCGTAATCCGGACTATCAGTAGAAGCGCTGCATCCATCAATTCGCAGACAATAAAAAACCCGCTGAAATCGCTTTCAGCGGGTTTTTCGTTTAAGCGCTTGAAGGATCAGAAATCCTCTAACCGCCACACCTCATAAGCCGGCGTCTCGTAGGGATGGCTCTCTTTCAGCGCCAACACCACCGCCCGAATCAACTCATCGCTGACCACCAGCTCAACCTTCCATTCCTCAACCTGCTCGACCTGCCCCGCTTCGCCAATGAACGGCTGACTACCATCCAACGGCCGAAACTGGCCGAGGCCGAGCACTTGCCAGGCGCAATGGTCGTAAGCGCCGATCCGTCCGCCACCGGCGGCGAATACGGCACTCTTCACGTCTTCGACGTGACTGGCTGGAACAAAAAAGCTGAGCTTGTACACAGCTGTCAGTTAACCCGCTTTTAGTTTACCCAGACCCGAGCGTTACGGAACATACGCATCCAAGGTGCATCTTCGTTCCAGTCTTCCGAACGCCACGAGTTCTGCACGGCGCGGAACACACGTTCCGGGTGCGGCATCATGATCGTTACGCGACCGTCGCGGCTGGTCAAACCGGTGATCCCGCGCGGCGAGCCGTTCGGGTTGGCCGGGTATTTTTCGGTGACCTTGCCGTGGTTGTCGACGAAACGCATCGCCACGCAACCCGACAGATCGGCTTCCAGCAGTGCTTCTTCGCTGGCGAACTCGGCATGGCCTTCGCCGTGAGCGATGGCGATCGGCATGCGCGAACCGGCCATGCCTTGCAGGAAGATCGAGTTCGACTCCTGGACCTGAACCATGGCCACGCGTGCTTCGAACTGCTCGGAGCGGTTACGCACGAAGTGCGGCCAGAACTCGCTGCCCGGGATCAGTTCGTGCAGGTTGGACATCATCTGGCAACCGTTGCACACGCCGAGGGTGAAGCTGTCGTTACGTTCGAAGAAGCCCTGGAACGCATCGCGAGCGCGGCTGTTGAACAGTGCGGACTTGGCCCAGCCTTCGCCGGCGCCGAGTACGTCGCCGTAGGAGAAACCACCGCACGCCACCAGACCTTTGAACTCGTTCAGGTCGACACGGCCGGCTAGAATGTCGCTCATGTGCACGTCGATCGCGTTGAAACCTGCGCGGTCGAACGCGGCCGCCATTTCCACCTGACCGTTGACGCCCTGCTCACGCAGCACGGCAACCTGTGGGCGGATGCCTTTCTTGATGTAAGGCGCGGCGACGTCCTGGTTGACGTCGAAGCTGAGCTTGACGCTCAGGCCCGGGTTTTCTTCTTCCAGCAGCACGTCGAACTCTTGCTCGGCGCAGTCGGCGTTATCACGCAGACGCTGGATCTGGTAGCTGGTTTCAGCCCACTGACGTTGCAGCAGACGACGCTGACCTTCGAACACGGTGTCGCCGTTGAAGGTGATGCTGATCTGGCCGTTGTTCATCGGCTGACCGATCACCGACACGCAGTCGCCCAAGCCAGCCGCGCTGAACTGCGCAAGGATGTCCGGGGTCGAGTCCTGACGAACCTGAATCACAGCGCCCAGCTCTTCGTTGAACAGGATCGCCGCGATGTCGGCGGAAGTTTCCGCCAGGCCGTCGAGGTTCAGGCTCAGGCCGCAGTGGCCGGCGAAGGCCATTTCCACCACGCTGGTCAGCAGACCACCGTCGGAACGGTCGTGGTACGCCAGCAGGTGACCGTCGGCGTTGAGGCCCTGGATCACGGCGAAGAAGGCCTTGAGGTCTTCGGCATCGTCCACGTCCGGCGCTTGCGAACCGAGCTTGCCGTGAACCTGAGCCAGGATCGAGGCGCCCATGCGGTTCTGGCCACGGCCCAGATCGATCAGGATCAGGTCAGTGGTGCCCTTGTTCATGCGCAGTTCCGGCGTCAGGGTCTGACGGATGTCAGCCACTGGCGCGAAACCGGTCACGATCAGGGACATTGGCGAGGTGACGGTCTTGTCGACGCCTTCATCGCTCCAGCGTGTGGCCATGGACATGGAGTCCTTGCCCACCGGAATGGTGATGCCCAGCTCAGGGCACAGTTCCATGCCGACCGCTTTCACGGTGTCGTACAGACGCGCGTCTTCGCCCGGGTGACCGGCAGCGGACATCCAGTTGGCCGACAGTTTGATGTCGGAAATCTTGTTGATGCGCGAAGCCGCGATGTTGGTCAGGGTTTCGCCAATGGCCATGCGGCCCGACGCCGGAGCGTTCAGCAATGCCAGCGGAGTACGCTCGCCCATCGCCATGGCTTCACCGGTGTAAACGTCGAAGCTGGTGGCGGTGACGGCAACGTCAGCCACCGGGACCTGCCACGGGCCAACCATCTGGTCACGAGCCACAAGGCCGGTGATGGTGCGGTCGCCGATGGTGATCAGGAAGCTTTTGCTCGCCACGGCCGGGTGATGCAGAACGCGCTCGACGCAGTCGGCAATCGCCAGCGTCGACGGATCGAAGTCGTCGCCCAGTTCGCTTTCGCGAACGGCCGAGCGGTGCATGCGCGGCGCTTTGCCCAGCAACACTTCCAGTGGCATGTCCACCGGGCTGTTGCCGAAGTGGCTATCCGTGACAGTCAGTTGCGGTTCGGCAGTGGCTTCGCCGACGACGGCGAACGGGCAACGCTCGCGTTCGCAGATCGCTTTGAAACGCTCGAAGTCAGCCGGGCCGACTGCCAGAACGTAGCGCTCCTGGGATTCGTTACTCCAGATTTCGTGCGGGGCCATGCCCGGCTCGTCGTTTGGAATGTTGCGCAATTCGAAACGGCCACCACGGTCGCCGTCGTTGACCAGTTCCGGGAAGGCGTTGGACAGACCGCCTGCGCCCACGTCGTGGATGAAGCTGATCGGGTTCTTGTCACCCAACTGCCAGCAACGGTCGATCACTTCCTGGCAACGGCGCTCCATCTCAGGGTTTTCGCGCTGTACGGAAGCGAAGTCCAGGTCAGCCGAGCTGGTGCCAGTGGCCATGGAGGAAGCGGCGCCGCCGCCCAGGCCGATCAGCATTGCCGGGCCACCCAGCACGATCAGCTTGGAGCCAACGATGATTTCGCCTTTCTGCACGTGTTCGGCACGGATGTTACCCATGCCGCCAGCCAGCATGATCGGCTTGTGGTAACCGCGAACTTCGTCGCCACGCGGGGTGGTGATCGATTGTTCGAAGGTACGGAAGTAACCGGTGAGGGCCGGACGACCGAATTCGTTGTTGAACGCGGCGCCACCCAGTGGGCCTTCGATCATGATGTCCAGCGCGGTCACGATGCGCTCAGGCTTGCCGTATGGCACTTCCCACGGCTGTTCGAAACCCGGGATTTGCAGGTTGGACACGGTGAAACCGGTCAGGCCAGCCTTTGGCTTGGCACCACGGCCGGTCGCGCCTTCGTCACGAATCTCGCCGCCACTGCCGGTGGATGCGCCCGGGAACGGGGCAATCGCAGTCGGGTGGTTGTGGGTTTCGACTTTCATCAGGATGTGCACCGGTTCCTGCACCGCGCCGTACTGGCGGGTTTCAGGGTCCGGGAAGAAACGGCCGGCGACGTTACCGACGATCACCGAGGCGTTGTCCTTATAAGCCGACAGGACGCCTTCGCTGTGCATCTGGTAAGTGTTCTTGATCATGCCGAACAGGCTTTTTTCCTGGCTTTGACCGTCGATGTCCCAACTGGCGTTGAAGATCTTGTGACGGCAGTGCTCGGAGTTCGCCTGGGCGAACATCATCAATTCGATGTCATGCGGGTTGCGCTTCAAGCCGACGAAGGCATTGACCAGGTAGTCGATTTCGTCTTCGGCCAGGGCCAGGCCCAGCTCGGTGTTGGCTTTTTCCAGCGCGGCACGGCCGCCACCCAGCACGTCGATCGCGGTCAGCGGTTTCGGTTCGGCGTGGCTGAACAGGCCGGCGGCTTGTTCAAGGTTGGCCAGAACGATTTGCGTCATGCGGTCGTGCAGGGCATCACTGATCAGTTGGGCCTGGGCGTCGCTGAACTGGCCGGCGACGTAGAACGCGATACCGCGCTCCAGACGCTGGATCTTGCCCAGGCCACAGTTGCGGGCGATGTCGCTCGCTTTACTGGACCATGGCGAGATGGTGCCGAAACGCGGCAACACCAGGAACAGACGACCGGTCGGCTCTTGTACCGGAACACTTGGGCCGTACTTCAGAAGGCGCGCGAGCACCTGCTGTTCGTCGCCGGTCAGGACGCCGGTAACTTCGGCGAAGTGAGCGAATTCAGCATACAAGCCGCTGACAGCCGGGACCTTCTGGCTCAGTTGCTCAAGGAGTTTGCTGTGGCGAAAGGCAGAAAGGGCAGGAGCGCCGCGCAGGATCAACATCTTCGGGACAGCCTCGGGAAGGGGTGTGCTTTGAGGCCGTGCATTCTAGCCTAAACCGCCCGCGACATCACCCGAAACGGTACGGGTGGCTGCACCCGGGTGTCGGACCGTAGATCCGGGTCTGCAAATGGCGCTTAAAAAGGGTTATTTTTTCTGTCACAAAATGCGCTGCGGACCCATTCCTGCGGGCTCCGGAGCCGTTTTCAATTGCCTAGCAGACAAGCCCTTCGCTGTCGAGATATGGCGGCCGTGGTCCTTTGCGTATACTGCGCAGATGTTTTCCCCAATGGCTTTGCGTCCGCGGTACGCCAAATGGCTGATCGCAACCGGACTCTTCCTGGTGCTCAGTGGATGTGTTGATAAACCCAACACGCTGGAGCGCGTAAAGGAGGATGGCGTGCTGCGGGTGGTTACCCGAAACAGTCCCGCCACCTACTTCCAGGATCGCAACGGTGAAACCGGCTTCGAATACGAGCTGGTGAAGCGCTTCGCCGACGATCTGGGGGTGGAGCTCAAGATCGAGACCGCCGACAACCTCGACGACCTGTTCAATCAGGTGGGCACGCCTAACGGCCCGGTGCTGGCGGCTGCCGGCCTGGTCAGCAGCGAGGAACGCCAAAAGCAGGTCAGGTTTTCCCACTCTTACCTGGAAGTCACCCCACAGGTCATCTACCGCAACGGTCAGTCACGGCCAACCGATGCGGGTGATCTGGTCGGCAAGAAGATCATGGTGCTCAAGGGCAGCACCCACGCCGAGCAGTTGGCTGCGCTTAAACAGAAATATCCCGGCATAGAATACGAAGAGTCCGACGCGGTTGAAGTGGTCGACCTGTTGCGCATGGTCGATGAAGGTCAAATCGACCTGACGCTGGTCGACTCCAATGAAGTGGCGATGAACCAGGTGTACTTCACCAACATTCGCGTCGCCTTCGACCTCGGCGACGCCAGCAACCAGAGCTGGGCGGTGGCCGCCGGCGAAGACAACAGCCTGCTCAACGAGATCAACGCCTACCTCGACAAGGTGCAGAAAAACGGCACCCTGCAACGCCTGAAAGACCGCTACTACGGGCATGTCGATGTACTCGGCTACATGGGCGCCACTACGTTCGCCCAACACCTGCAACAGCGGTTGCCCAAGTACGAGCAGCACTTCAAGGCATACGCCAAGAAAGAAAAAGTCGACTGGCGCCTGCTGGCGGCGATCGGCTATCAGGAATCTTTGTGGCAACCGGCCGTCACGTCCAAGACCGGCGTGCGCGGCCTGATGATGCTGACCCAGAACACCGCGCAAGCCATGGGCGTGTCCAACCGCCTGGACCCCAAGCAAAGCATTATGGGCGGCGCCAAGTACCTGGCCTACATGAAGGATCAACTGGACGAGTCGATTCAGGAACCGGACCGCACATGGTTTGCCCTCGCGGCCTATAACGTTGGCAGCGGTCACCTGGATGACGCGCGCAAACTGGCGGCGAAGGAAGGGCTGAACCCGGACAAGTGGCTGGACGTGAAGAAAATCCTGCCGCGCCTGTCAGAGAAGAAGTGGTACAGCAAAACCCGTTACGGCTACGCCCGTGGCGGCGAGCCGGTGCATTTCGTGGCGAACATCCGTCGTTACTACGACATCCTGACGTGGGTCACGCAGCCTCAGCTTGAAGGTGACCAAGTGGCTGAGGGCAAACTGCTTGTACCTGGGATCGACAAGACCAAGCCCGCTCAAGAGCCTGCGCCGCTTTAACTATCACCAAAACACAATGTGGGAGCGGGCTTGCCCGCGATAGCAGAGTGTCAGTTAACGATTCTATTGACTGACACGACGCCATCGCGGGCAAGCCCGCTCCCACAGGGTTTTGTGTTTGCTCTTTAAGCTTTTGCGGCGGCCAGGATCAACGCTTTCATCTCCGACACCGCCGACTTGAAGCCGACGAACAACGCATGCGCCACCAGCGCGTGGCCGATGTTCAGTTCATTGATACCTTTGATCGCTGCCACCGCTTCTACGTTGTGGTAGTGCAGACCGTGCCCGGCGTTGACGATCAAACCCTGAGCCAGGCCAAACGCGACACCGTCAGCCACACGCTTGAGTTCTTCAGCCACCTCCGTCGGCGTCTCGGCATCGGCGTAACGACCGGTGTGCAGTTCGATGGCGGGGGCACCGACGCGGCGTGAAGCTTCGATCTGCCGCTCATCAGCGTCGATGAACAGCGACACCTCACAACCAATCTTGGACAGGCGATCGACGGCCGCTTTAATTCGCGCTTCCTGCCCTGCTACGTCGAGGCCACCTTCGGTGGTCAGTTCCTGACGAGTCTCCGGGACCAGGCAAATGTGCGCCGGACGGATGCGCTCGGCGAACACCATCATTTCTTCGGTGACGCCCATTTCGAAGTTCATGCGGGTTTGCAGCACGTCCTTGAGCAGCAGAACGTCGCGCTCCTGGATGTGCCGACGGTCTTCGCGCAAATGCACGGTGATACCGTCAGCGCCCGCCTCTTCCGCATCCAGCGCTGCCTTGACCGGGTCCGGGTAGCGAGTACCCCGAGCCTGACGCAGGGTGGCAACATGGTCGATGTTCACGCCAAGAAGAATGCGATTGCTGGTGGTCACGGAAGCGCTCCTGAAGAAGGTAAATTCGGTGCACAGCATACGGGGAGACTACGGCTTGCGAAACAACTCGCGACTGACCAGCGGACGACCGCCCAGATGGACAGCAAGCGCCTGACGCATCAAACGCTTGGCCGCTGACAGTGCGCCGGGGGCGGACCAGTCGGCATCGGCCATGGCCAGCAGCTCGGTGCCATTGAACAGACCGGGTTGCAGCAGGTAGACCCGCTCCAGGCCCGCGTCCACCTGCAGACGGTAGAGCCCGTCCGGGGCAATGAGCTCGCCATGGAGGTCAGTGGTCAATGCAAAACCGTAACCGAGATCGTCCAGCAGGCGCCATTCGAAGGAGCGCAGCAACGGCTCCAGCGGACGACCCTCTGCTAACGCCAACAACGTCGCAGCATAGTGATCGAACACAGCGGGATGAGGGTCTTCGGCGGGCAGCAGACGAATCAATAGCTCATTGAGATAGAGGCCACTGAACAGCGCCTCGCCATTGAGCCAGGTCGATACACCGGCGCTTTCCATGCGACCGACATTCTTCAACTCCCCCCTCCCACGGAACTCGACCTCCAGCGGCACGAATGGCCGCGCCAACGTCCCGGCCTTGCCCCGCGCACTGCGCAACACCGCCCGCAGCCGACCTTGCGGCGTGAGGAAATCCACCAACGCACTGCTTTCGCGGTAGGCGCGGGAGTGGAGAACGTAGGCGAGTTGGCCGATGGGAGGGTGTGACATGGACGTCAGGGTTCTCTGTGAGCGAGCGCAATTTTACAAACAACCAAAACCAATGTGGGAGCGGGCTTGCCCGCGATGGCGGACTCACATTCAACATCTCTGCCGAACATTACATCCTCATCGCGGGCAAACCCGCTCCCACAAGGTTCTACGGTGTCTCAGCAACCGAGACTTTACAGGTCGCCGTAACCCAACGAACGCAACGCGCGCTCGTCATCGGACCAGCCGCCTTTCACTTTGACCCAGAGGTTGAGCATGATCTTGGAGTCGAACAACAGCTCCATGTCCTTGCGCGCCTCGGTGCCGATGCGCTTGATGCGCTCGCCCTTGTCACCAATGATGATTTTCTTCTGGCCGTCACGCTCAACGAGGATCAAGGCATGAATGTGCAGGGTCTTGCCCTGCTGCTTGAACTCTTCGATTTCGACGGTGATCTGGTACGGCAGCTCGGCACCCATCTGGCGCATGATCTTCTCGCGCACCAGTTCTGCGGCGAGGAAACGGCTGCTGCGGTCAGTGATTTGGTCTTCCGGGAAGAAGTGATCGTTTTCCGGCAGATGCTCGGCGATCACGCGCTCCAGCGTTTCAAGGTTGTGCCCGTGCTGGGCCGAGATCGGCATGATCTGCGCGTTCGGCAGCTGTTCCTGCAACCAGGTCAGGTGCGGCATCAACTCGGACTTGTCTTCGATACGGTCGGTCTTGTTCAGCGCCACGATCAGCGGGCCGGTCACGTATTGGACGCGCTCGAGGACCATCTGGTCTTCGTCGGTCCACTTGGTGCGGTCAACCACGAAGATCACTACGTCGACGTCTTTCAACGCCGCCGAAGCGGTCTTGTTCATGTAGCGGTTCAGCGCCTTTTCGCCGCCCTTGTGCATGCCCGGGGTATCGACGTAGATCGCCTGCACGGCACCTTCGGTCTTGATCCCCAGCATGTTGTGACGGGTGGTTTGCGGCTTGCGCGAGGTGATCGCCAGCTTCTGACCCAGGATGTGGTTCAGCAGCGTGGACTTGCCCACGTTGGGACGGCCGACGATGGCAACATAGCCACAGCGAGTTGCGGTTGTATCAGTCATTGCCATTCTCCACACCCAGGGCAATCAGTGCTGCGGCGGCCGCTACCTGTTCGGCAATACGACGACTCACACCCTGACCTCGGCTTTTTTCGTTCAGTAAGGTGATTTCGCATTCGACGAAGAACGTCCGGC
The DNA here is from genome assembly GCF_003148705.1 of Pseudomonas sp. OV226. Classification (NCBI taxonomy): domain Bacteria; kingdom Pseudomonadati; phylum Pseudomonadota; class Gammaproteobacteria; order Pseudomonadales; family Pseudomonadaceae; genus Pseudomonas; species Pseudomonas sp. OV226. The sequence goes on from NZ_QGGS01000006.1 coordinate 144,842, forward strand.
AATGCGGTTCACCCTGGATATCCACCACTTCGTAACGCGGCAGCTCACAGCCACGCGATTGCAGGAATTCCTGCAGGCGGGTCTTTGGATCTTTGTTGGTGTCCACCAGGGTCAAGCCCTCGAACTCCCCGGCCAGCCAGGCCAGTACGCGCTCACGTGCCACGTCCATGCCGGCGTCCAGGTAGATCGCACCAATCAGCGCTTCCAGGGCATCGGCCAGAATCGACTCGCGACGGAAACCGCCACTTTTCAACTCACCGGAACCCAGGCGCAGGTATTCACCCAGATCAAAACCACGGGCCAGTACGGCCAGGGTCTCACCTTTCACCAAGCGTGCGCGCAAACGCGACAGCTGGCCTTCGCGGGCCAGAGGGAAGCGATCGAACAGCGCCTCGCCTGCGACGAAGTTGAGGATGGCATCACCGAGGAATTCCAGGCGTTCGTTGTTGCGCCCGGCAAAGCTGCGGTGAGTCAGGGCCAGGACCATCAGTTCCTGATCCTTGAAGGTGTAGCCGAGCTGACGCTCTAGACGGCTTAAGGAGACGCTCACGGTTTACCCACGCTGAGTTCGTGGTTGGATTCCACCGCCATCGCCGAGAGTCGACGCAGGCCTGGGACAATTAACGCTGTGTTCAAAAATAACGTCCTGAATATCATTGGCTTCATGCTTCCGGCCCCGAAATCTATCGGTTCCAAAAATGCATTCGGCGCTGTGTTCAACAGCGCCGTGTGTGATTACTTGATCAGGCCAACCCGCGAAAAATTCGGCAGGTGACTGAGTTTAGGTTCCGGCCAGCTCATCCAGACTGCGAAGGCCTTGCCGACGATATTCTTGTCGGGAACCATGCCCAGCAGATCCTTGGGAATAGTTGGGTCATCCCAATAGCGACTGTCATTGGAGTTGTCGCGGTTGTCACCCATCATGAAGTAGTGCCCGGCAGGCACGGTCCACGAATGGTCCGGTGTTGCGCGATAGCGGCTCATTTCCTTGCGGATCAGGTGCTCGGCAACGCCGAGTTTTTCCTTATAGAGCTCAGCGCTACCCAGCGTTCCCGGCTCGGAGCCGACCATTTGTTCGGCAATCGATTCGCCGTTGACGAACAGACGCTTGTCAGCAGTGTAGCGAATCTTGTCACCCGGCAGGCCCACTACACGCTTGATGTAGTTGACGTTCGGATCGCTCGGGTAACGGAACACCATCACATCGCCGCGCTGTGGATCACCGACTTCGATGACTTTCTTGTCGATCACCGGCAGGCGGATCCCGTAAGAAAACTTGTTCACCAGAATGAAGTCGCCAACGTCCAGGGTCGGTTTCATCGAGCCGGAAGGAATCTGGAACGGCTCCACCAGGAACGAACGCAGGACCAGCACGATGAACAACACCGGGAAGAACGACTTGCCATATTCGACCAGCATCGGCTCTTTGTTCAGTTTCTCGACCACCTGCACATCAGGCTGGCTGACGCTACCCTGATAGGAGGCAATGGCGGCACGCCGACGCGGGGCCAGCAAAACCATATCGAGCAACGCCAACAAGCCGCAGACGAACACGGCGATGACCAGCAACAGCGGGAAATTTAGTGACATAGGACCTAACTATCCAACCTGAGCACTGCAAGGAAGGCTTCTTGTGGAATTTCCACGTTGCCGACTTGCTTCATGCGTTTTTTACCGGCCTTTTGCTTTTCCAGCAGCTTTTTCTTACGGCTGACGTCACCACCGTAGCATTTGGCCAATACGTTCTTTCTCAGCGCCTTGACGGTTGTCCGCGCCACAATCTGCCCGCCAATGGCGGCCTGGATTGCCACGTCGAACATCTGCCGAGGAATCAGTTCCTTCATCTTCTCGGTCAACTGGCGACCTTTGTAGTGCGAGTTGTCACGGTGCACGATCAGCGCCAGGGCGTCGACCTTGTCACCGTTGATCAGCACATCCAGTTTCACCAGGCTGGCCGATTGATAACGATCGAAATGGTAGTCCAGCGAAGCATAGCCGCGACTGGTGGACTTCAGACGGTCGAAGAAGTCCAGCACCACTTCGTTCATCGGCAGGTCGTAGGTCACTTGTACCTGGGAGCCGAGGAACAGCATGTCGACCTGTACGCCGCGTTTCTCGATGCACAGGGTAATGACGTTGCCCAAGTGCTCTTGCGGCACAAGAATATTGGCCCGCACGATCGGTTCGCGCATGTCTTCAATCGAGGACAGGTCCGGGAGTTTCGACGGGTTATCGACGTAGATCGTCTCGCCGGTCTTGAGCAGCAGCTCGAAGATTACCGTCGGCGCCGTGGTGATCAGGTCCAGGTTGTACTCGCGCTCCAGGCGCTCCTGGATGATTTCCATGTGCAGCATGCCGAGGAACCCGCAACGGAAACCGAAGCCCAGGGCATCAGAACTTTCCGGGGTGTACTGCAGCGATGAGTCGTTGAGCGTGAGCTTTTGCAGGGCTTCACGGAAATCTTCGAAGTCGTCGGAGCTGACCGGGAACAGACCGGCGTAAACCTGCGGCTGGATACGTTTGAAGCCTGGCAGTACATCAACGTCCGGCGTCGAGCTCAAGGTCAGGGTGTCGCCCACTGGCGCGCCGTGAATGTCCTTGATGCTGGCGATGATGAAGCCCACTTCACCGGCCTTCAGGTCAACGGTAGGGGTGTGTTTCGGGTTGAATACACCGACGCTGTCCACCAGGTGGATCTTGCCGGTGGATTTGACCAGGATCTTGTCGCCCTTCTTCACACGCCCGTGGCGCACGCGTACCAGGGAAACAACGCCCAGGTAGTTGTCGAACCAGGAATCGATGATCAACGCTTGCAGCGGATCTTCGTAGTTGCCAGTCGGTGCAGGAATGGTGGCGACCAGACGCTCGAGCACTTCGTCGACGCCCAGACCGGTCTTGGCCGAGCACTCGACCGCATCGGTAGCGTCGATGCCAATGATTTTTTCGATTTCTTCTTTCACGCGATCCGGATCGGCCTGCGGCAGGTCGATCTTGTTCAGGACTGGCATGACTTCCAGGCCCTGCTCGATCGCCGTGTAGCAGTTGGCAACCGACTGCGCTTCAACGCCCTGACCGGCATCGACCACCAGCAATGCACCTTCACAGGCCGCCAGCGACCGGCTGACTTCGTAGGTGAAGTCAACGTGGCCGGGGGTGTCAATGAAGTTCAGCTGATACTTGATGCCATCGCGTGCGGTGTAATAAAGGGTGACGCTATGGGCCTTGATGGTGATCCCGCGTTCACGTTCCAGGTCCATGGAGTCCAGCACCTGGGCCTCCATTTCGCGCTCGGCAAGGCCACCGCACATTTGAATGAAGCGGTCGGCCAGCGTCGACTTGCCATGGTCAATGTGGGCGATGATGGAGAAATTGCGGATATGACTCAAATCACTCACGGATCAACACTCAAAAAGGCTGCAGGCATAGCCCGCCGAAAAATAGCCGGGAATTGTACCTGATCCGCGGTGCAAGCGTCACGTTCACAGGTCAGACGGCGGGTACAAAAACGCCCCGGTCTTGCGACAGGGGCGTTTCTTCATGGCAGGCAACGACAGGAGAAGCCCGTAATCAACCGGCTCGGCGCAACAGCCAGACACCGGCCAGGGCACAGACGCCGGCCGGGATCAGCACCGCAAACAGCGGCGAGAAACCGAACACCAGGCTCGAAGGCCCCAGCAAATCCTGGACGATACGGAAGGTGAACCCCACCAGTACGCCGGTGAATACTCGCTGACCGAGGGTCACCGAGCGCAAAGGACCGAAGATGAATGAGATCGCCATCAGGACGAGCGCGGCGGTGACCAACGGCTGCAATACCTTGACCCAAAACGCCAGCCAGTAACGGCCGTTGCTCAAGCCCTGGTCTGCCAGGTAGTGGATGTAACCCCACAGGCCGGAGATCGACAGCGACTCTGGTGCCATGACCACGGTATCCAACAATTGCGGGCTCAGGGCGATTTCCCAGCGCTCGACCGGCGTCGTCACCACTTCGGTGCTCTTTTCATGGAACACCGTGGTCGTGATGTCGGATAGCTGCCAGTGATCCTTGTCGAACTCGGCACGCTTGGCGAAGCTGGATGACAGCATGCGCCGCTCGTTATCAAAGCGATACCGCGTCACGCCATACAGCAGGCCGTTGGGCTGCACGGAGTTGACGTGAATGAACTCCTCACCCTGGCGATGCCACAAGCCGTGCTTGGCGCTTTGCGCATCGCCGCTGCCTTGAGCCAGCGAGCGATTGGCCTGAGCCGTCACTTCGGTGGCCGGCGCGACGTATTCGCCGATCAGTACACCGACTGCCATCAGGATCAGCATCGGCCTCATGACCGCCCAGACGATACGGCCGATCGATACGCCTGCGGCGCGCATGATGGTCAGTTCACTGTTGCTGGCCAGGCTGCCCAGACCAATCAGACATCCGATCAGCGCGGCCATTGGCAACATGTCGTAAAGACGGCGCGGCGCCGTTAGAAAGACGTAGCTGGCCGCATCAAGCAAGGTGTAGGTATCGCTGATTTCCCCCATCTCATCGATGAAGGCGAAGAGCGTCGCCAGGCCAAGAATGATCCCAAGCACGGCCAGAATGGCCACAAACACGCTGCTACCGATGTAGCGATCGAGCTTAACCACGAGCCACCTCCAACGCGCTGCGGCGACTCGCCATTTTCAAGCGCAACGGCTCCCAGTACAGCAATCCGAGACCAATGATCAGGAACAACCCGTGAACCCACCACAACCCCAGGGCTGGCGGAATCTTGCCCTTATCAAGAGCACCGCGAGCGGCAATCAGGATGGTCAGGTAAGCCATATAAAGAAGAATCGCCGGCAGCAACTTGAGGAAGCGACCCTGGCGCGGATTGACTCGCGCCAACGGCACCGCCATCAGGGTCACGATGAAAACCAGCAACGGCAGGGACAGCCGCCATTGCAGTTCAGCGCGCAAGCGAGTGTCGTCGCTGCCGATCAATGAACGGGTAGACATTGCATCACGGTCGGTCACTTCGTCGCTGACGTCCGGTTTTGGCAGCAACACGCCGTACTCGTCGTATTTGATCGCACGATAGTCGGCCTGCCCCGGATTACCGTCGTAGCGATAACCGTTGTCGAGAATCAGGTAGCGGTTGCCGTCCGGGCGGATTTCCTGACGGCCCCTTTCGGCCACCAGCACGGAAATCCCGCGATCCTTCTGGTCAGAGCTGGTGTTTTTTTGCGAAATAAACACGCCGCCCAGTTTGACGCGGTCATCCGTCAGCGTTTCGGTGTAGGTCACGCGAGTTCCGTCACGCAGGGCCTGGAAGCGACCCGGCTCGAGGGTGTCGAACTCGGTCAGGGCGTCCTGCTTGTTCAGCAACAACTGGAACTGATTGGCACCTTGTGGCGCCAGGCCCAGGCTCAACCACGCCACCACCAGCGCAACCAGCGTGGCCGGAAACAGCGTCATGGCGAGCAGACGCTGCTGACTCATACCGGTTGCCGACAACACCGTCATTTCGCTTTCAAGGTACAGGCGACCGTACGACAGCAGGATCCCGAGAAACAGGCCCAGAGGCAGGATCAACTGCAGGAAGCCTGGCAGACGGAACCCCATGATCAGGAACAGGGAGCCGGGATCCAGCAGGCCAGCGGCCGCCTGGGCAAGGTATTTGATAAAGCGACCGCTCATGATGATGACCAGCAGCACGGCGCTGACGGCGCTCAAGGTCAACAGGACTTCGCGGGATAGATAACGGAAGACAATCAAACCAGACACTCCAGGGTTGTCAGGCTAAGGCGGCCAAACAAGCAAACGTATCAGGCGCCCCACAGGACAGGGCCGCCGAAAAAGATGGCGCATTATCCTGTGATTGAGTGCGCCTGTCACTGCGCATGCTCAAGCTGGCGGTCAATGCGTTGAAGATCGTACAACCGAGGGTTGTCAGGCGCAGGGAGCGAGGTTCAAACTGCGGCCTTTGTCGCAGGCCGTGACCTGCGTCTTCCATCTATATAAGCAAGCGTCTGTGCGTCGCCGTTTTGCCCACGCACGTTGACCATTATTCAGGGACCCGGACATGGAACTGGTTGTAAAAAGCGTTAGCCCAGAAACGTTGAAGACCGCCACGCTGGTTGTCGCCGTCGGCGAAGGCCGCAAACTCGGTGCCGTGGCCAAACAACTGGACGAATTGAGCGGTGGTGCGATCAGCGCAGTGCTCAAGCGTGGCGACCTCGCCGGCAAAGTCGGCCAGAGCCTGTTGCTGCACAGCCTGCCGAACCTGAAGGCCGAGCGCGTTCTGTTGGTAGGCGTGGGCAAGGACGAAGAACTGGGCGACCGCCCGTTCCGAAAAATCATTGCCGGCGTACTCAACACCCTCAAAGGCCTGGGCGGCAACGATGCGGTACTGGCCCTGGATGAAGTCGTGGTCAAAGGCCGCGACAGCTACGGCAAGACCCGCTTGCTGGCGGAAACCCTGGTGGACGGCGAATACAGCTTCGACCAGTTCAAGAGCCAGAAAGCCGAACCCCGCGCCCTGAAGAAAGTCACCTTGCTGACCATCAAGGCTGCACAGGCTGAAGTCGAGCGCGCCGTGGCCCACGCCACTGCCATCGCCAACGGCATGGCCTTCACCCGTAACCTGGGCAACCTGCCGCCAAACATCTGCCACCCGACGTTCCTCGGCGAACAGGCCAAGAACCTCGGTAAAGAATTCAAGACCCTGAAAGTCGAAGTCCTTGATGAAAAGAAGATCAAGGAACTGGGCATGGGTTCGTTCTACGCCGTCGGCCAGGGCAGCGCCCAGCCACCGCGCCTGATCGTCATGCAATACAACGGCGGCAAGAAATCCGAGAAGCCATACGCGCTGGTCGGCAAAGGCATCACCTTTGACACGGGCGGCATCAGCCTCAAGCCTGGCTTGGGCATGGATGAAATGAAGTACGACATGGGCGGCGCCGCCAGCGTATTCGGTACCCTGCGCGCCGTGCTTGAGCTGAAACTGCCGATCAACCTGGTGTGCATTCTGGCCTGCGCCGAGAACATGCCGAGCGGCAACGCTTCGCGCCCGGGCGACATCGTCACCACCATGAGCGGCCAAACCGTGGAAATCCTCAACACCGACGCCGAAGGCCGTCTGGTGCTGTGCGACGCCCTGACCTACTCCGAGCGTTTCAAGCCACAAGCGGTGATCGATATCGCCACCCTGACCGGCGCTTGCGTCGTTGCACTGGGCGCCCACACCTCGGGCCTGCTGGGCAACAACGACGAACTGATCGGCCAATTGCTCAGCGCCGGCAAGGCTGCCGACGACCGCGCCTGGCAACTGCCGCTGTTCGATGAATACCAGGAGCAACTGGACAGCCCGTTCGCCGACATCGCCAACATTGGCGGCCCGAAAGCCGGCACCATCACTGCTGCCTGCTTCCTGTCGCGCTTCACCAAGAACCTGAACTGGGCACACCTGGATATCGCCGGCACCGCATGGACCAGCGGCGGCAAGGACAAGGGCGCCACTGGCCGTCCGGTTCCATTGCTGACCCAATACCTGCTGGACCGCGCCAAAGCCTGAAACCGATGACCCTGAACGGCGTCACTTTAGGGTGACGCCGGTCAAGGCTCAGGAACCGCAATGACCAAAGTCGACTTCTATATCCTGCCCAGCGCCGATCCTTCGGCTCGGCTGGATTTCGCCTGCAAGCTCACCGAAAAAGCCTGGCGCATGGGCCACCGCATTTACTTGCACTGCAGCGATGCCGCCCAGCGCGAGGAGCTCGATGCACGTTTGTGGGCGTTCAAGGGCGAAAGCTTCGTGCCTCATGGTCCTGCCGAAAGCGAACCGCAGAGCTTGATTGTGCTGGGGCTTGGCGATGACTGCGGTCAGCACCAGGATCTACTGGTCAATCTCGACCTGAAAGTGCCGGCATTCGCCAACAAATTCGCCCGCGTGGCGGAAGTGGTGGTGGAAGAGCCGATGATTCGTGCGGCTGCGCGGGAGAGTTTCCGTTTCTACCGCGAACAGGGCTATCCTCTGCAAGACCACCGTTTACAGCGACTCTGAGCATTCCGATGGACACTCCGAAACCGCAACAACAGTCCGCGCACCTGCTGGACGACCTCGAGTCGATCCGCCAACTGCTCGGCGATGACAACCTGCAACCACCGCTGCTGACCGACACGGTCGTTGACGGTGACCAGGAGCAGATTCCCATGTTGTTCGAATCTGTCGACAACGCGCCACAGCCCGTCGAACCCCCTTCACCGCCAGCCGCAGCCGCGCAACCATCACCGCCCCCGAGTAAAGGTCCCGACGCCCTGCTGCATCTGGACAGCGAATTGCGCGCTGCCGCGCTGTTGATCATGCAGGACGTGATCGACGACTTCGCCCCGCACATCGAAACCGAAATCAAACGCCGGCTGGATGCGCGGATGGAACGGTTGCTGAGCCAGTACGAATAACTCCCACAGTAGATCAGCGCTGTATTTGATACAGCGCCCTGTCCGCACCTGCTCGCCCTCTGCCCCTTGCCCCGCTATACTTGCCGGCTTTTCCTGAATAAATGCCAATAGGGTCCCGCCGCGCATGGATAAGACCTACCAGCCGCACGCCATTGAAGCTTCCTGGTACAACACCTGGGAGTCAGAGAATTACTTCGCCCCGCAAGGCGCGGGCGAGTCCTACACCATCATGATCCCGCCGCCGAACGTCACCGGCAGCCTGCACATGGGTCACGGCTTCAACAACGCGATCATGGACGCCCTGATCCGTTTCCGCCGCATGCAGGGTCGCAACACCCTGTGGCAGCCGGGCACCGACCACGCCGGTATCGCCACCCAAATGCTGGTGGAACGCCAACTCGAAGCTCAAGGCCAGAATCGTCACGATCTGGGTCGTGAGAAGTTCCTCGAGAAAGTCTGGGAGTGGAAAGATCAGTCCGGCGGCAACATCAGCCGTCAGATCCGCCGCCTCGGCTCGTCCGTGGATTGGAGCCGTGAGCGCTTCACCATGGACGATGGCCTCTCGGAAGCCGTAAAAGAAGCCTTCGTACGCCTGCACGAAGACGGTTTGATCTACCGCGGCAAGCGTCTGGTCAACTGGGACACCAAGCTGCACACCGCGATTTCCGACCTTGAAGTGGAAAACCACGACGAGAAAGGTTTCCTGTGGAACCTCAAATACCCGCTGGCCGACGGCGTAAAAACCGCGGAAGGCAATGACTATCTGATCGTCGCGACCACTCGCCCGGAAACCATGCTCGGCGACGCCGCCGTGGCCGTTAACCCGAACGACGAACGCTACAAAGCCCTGATCGGCAAATTTGTCGAGCTGCCTCTGGTTGGCCGCCGCATTCCGATCATCGCCGACGATTACTGCGACCCTGAATTCGGCACCGGTTGCGTGAAAATCACCCCGGCCCACGATTTCAACGACTACGAAGTCGGCAAACGCCACAACCTGCCGCTGCTGAACATCTTCGACAAGAACGCGGCCGTACTGCCGGCCTGCCAGGTGTTCAACCTCGACGGCACGCTGAACGACAGCATCGACGGCAAGATCCCGGCCGAATACGTCGGCCTCGACCGTTTCGAAGCGCGCAAGCAAATCGTTGCTGCATTCGACGCTGCAGGCCTGCTGGTCAGCGTCAACGATCACGCCCTGAAAGTGCCGAAAGGCGACCGTTCCGGCACCATCATCGAGCCGTGGCTGACCGACCAGTGGTACGTGTCGACCAAGCCATTGGCCGAGCCGGCCATCGCCGCCGTTGAAGACGGCCGCATCGCCTTCGTGCCAAAACAGTACGAGAACATGTACTTCTCGTGGATGCGTGACATCCAGGATTGGTGCATCAGCCGTCAACTGTGGTGGGGCCACCGGATTCCGGCCTGGTACGACGAGTCGGGCAAAGTCTACGTCGGTCGCGACGAAGCCGAAGTTCGCGCCAAGAACAACCTCGGTCCGGACGTTGTACTGCAACAGGACAACGACGTTCTCGACACCTGGTTCAGCTCGGGGTTGTGGACCTTCTCCACACTCGGCTGGCCTGAGCAGACCGAATTCCTGAAGAAATTCCACTCCACCGACGTGCTGGTGACGGGCTTCGACATCATTTTCTTCTGGGTTGCCCGGATGATCATGCTCACCATGCACCTGGTGAAAAACGAAGACGGCACACCACAGGTTCCGTTCAAGACCGTCTATGTTCACGGCCTAGTGCGTGATGGCCAAGGCCAGAAAATGTCCAAGTCCAAGGGCAACGTCTTGGACCCACTGGACATCATCGACGGCATCGAGCTGGAAGAGCTGGTGCAGAAACGCACCTCCGGCATGATGCAGCCGAAACTGGCGAAGAAGATCGAGAAGCAGACCCGCGAGGAGTTCGCCGACGGCATCGCCAGCTATGGCACCGACGCCCTGCGTTTCACCTTCTGCTCGCTGGCGTCCACCGGTCGTGACATCAAGTTCGATATGGGCCGCGTTGAAGGCTATCGCAACTTCTGCAACAAGATCTGGAACGCCGCGCGCTATGTTCTGGACAAGGGCGAAGACTGCGGCCAGAACGGTGAAGCCTTTGAGCTGTCCCTGGCGGATCGCTGGATCATTTCGCAGTTGCAACGCACCGAAGCCGAAGTGACCCGTCAACTCGATCAGTTCCGCTTCGACCTGGCGGCACAAGCCTTGTACGAGTTCATCTGGAACCAGTATTGCGACTGGTACCTGGAACTGTCCAAGCCTGTGTTGTGGGACGAGAACGCACCGGTCGAACGCCAGCGTGGCACCCGTCGCACCCTGGTTCGCGTACTGGAAGTTGCGTTGCGCCTGGCGCACCCGTTCATGCCATTCATCACCGAAGAAATCTGGCAGCGCCTGGCGCCGCTGGCCGGTATCGAAGGCAAGACGATCATGCTGCAACCTTGGCCAGTGGCTAACGAAGCGCGCATTGATCAGGCCGCCGAAGACGACATCGAATGGCTCAAGGGCTTGATGCTCGGCACACGCAACATCCGTGGCGAAATGAACATTGGTCCAGGCAAGCCGCTGCCATTGTTCCTGAAGAATGTCAGCACCGAAGACCAGCGTCGCCTCACCGAGAACGATGCCCTGCTGAAGAAACTGGCGCGTCTCGAATCGATCACTGTTCTGGCTGCCGGCGAAGAAGCACCGCTGTCTGCCACGGCACTGGTTGGCGAGATGGAAGTGCTGGTACCAATGGCTGGCCTCATCGACAAAGGTGCGGAACTGGCGCGTCTGGACAAGGAAATCCAGCGTTTGCAAGGTGAAGTGCAACGCGTCGGCGGCAAGCTGTCCAACGCTGGCTTCGTCGACAAGGCCCCGGCCGAAGTGATCGACAAGGAGCGCGCCAAACTGGCTGAAGCCGAACAGGCTTTGAGCAAGTTGGCCGAGCAGCATGCGCGGATTGCCAGTCTGTAACGGCAAATCGCAATGAAAAAGGGAGGCCCGCAACGGCCTCCCTTTTTTGTGCCTGTCACTTTATAACTAACAACGACTATTCCTGTAGGAGCCGAGCTTGCTCGCGATGGCGGCTGAACATTCGACATAGATGCAGCCTGACCGTCCGCCATCGCGAGCAAGCTCGGCTCCTACGGGAATCTGTGTTGCTTCTGATATTGCGTTCCCAAGAGCTGGATGTGGGACAATACCCGCCACTTTTAGCCATACCCGAATCGACCTCGCCCATGAACGCCCCCCGCACACCTAGACCTGCGCGTAAAAAGCCTGACACCGCGACCCCGGCCAAAGCCGTGGAACCGCGCGAAAAAGCCAGCCTTCACCCGCGCAACCGCCATCAGGGTCGTTACGACTTCCCGGCGCTGATCAAAACCACGCCGGAACTGGCGAAGTACGTGATCATCAACCCGTACGGCAAAGAAAGCATCGACTTCGCCAGCCCCGATGCGGTGCGTGTGTTCAACCGGGCGTTGCTCAAGTCGTTCTATGGCATCGCGCATTGGGACATCCCGGCTGATTACCTGTGCCCACCGGTTCCGGGTCGTGCCGACTACGTGCACTTCCTCGCCGACCTGTTGGCCAGCGTCAATGACGGTGAAATCCCTCGCGGCGCGCCAGTCAAAGTGCTCGATATCGGCATGGGCGCCAACTGCGTTTATCCGTTGATCGGCTACAGCGACTATCGCTGGCACTTCCTCGGCTCGGAGATCGATCCGACGGCCGTGGCCGCTGCCAAAGCCATCGTGCAGTCCAACGGGCTGAACAAAGCCATCCAGCTGCGTCAGCAAACCAACCCCAAGCACATTCTGCTGGGCCTGCTGGAGCCGGGCGAACGTTTTGACCTGACCATGTGCAACCCGCCGTTCCACGCCTCGATGGACGAAGCGACCAAGGGCAGCGAGCGTAAGTGGCGCGCCTTGGGCCGTGCCGACCCGAAACGTAAATTGCCGGTGCTGAACTTCGGCGGACAATCGGCTGAGCTGTGGTGCGAAGGTGGCGAGGCGCGGTTTGTCACGCAATTGATCGCCGAGAGCGCCCATTTCCAACACAAAGTGCTGTGGTTCAGCACCCTGGTGTCGAAGGCTTCAAATCTGCCAGCGATCCAGACCGCCTTGAAAAAGGCCGGCGTCCTGGAAAGCCAGGTGGTGGAAATGTCCCAAGGACAAAAGCAAAGCCGCTTCGTTGCCTGGACCTTCCAGACAAAATCCGAACAGCAAGTGTGGCGTGAACGCTGGGCTCGTAAAAGCTGATTAGCGACTGCAACAGCGGCTGACCGCCGGTCAGTCGCTGAATCGCAGACACAAAAAAACCGTGCCCGGATTGCTCCGGAGCACGGTTTTTTTTAACAAGTCTTACTTGTTAACAGCGTCGGTCAGGCCTTTGGCCACAACCAGCTTGATAACTTTCTTGGCAGCGATTTCGATGGCAGCGCCAGTCGAAGGGTTACGGCCAGTACGGGCAGGACGCTCAGTCACTTTCAGTTTGCCGATACCTGGCAGAGTGATTTCGCCGCCGTTTTCCAGCTGATCAGCAACGATTTGGCCCAGTTGGTCCAGAGCGTTACGCGCGGTGGTTTTTGGCGCGTCGATGGCTTCAGCGATGTCGGCGATCAGTTGGTCTTTAGTAAGAGCCATGTAGTGTTCCTTCCCTATCAAATTCATATGGATTGCAGAGTGCAGTGTCAGCCATCGAGCCCGATCTTCTGGATCTGGCACCCTCGGCCAATAACCACTGGATCGGGGTTATAGATACCGAAATCAGGGTTTGGTTCGACCTGACAAATGCTGAATGCACGCTTAACGCAGTGACTTCGCGTAAGACGGGGCAAAACTAGCACAGAGACGGGGAAATATCCGCCTCTAGCTACCCATTTGGTCAGCTTTATTGCTCTAAATCGGGAAAAAAACGCATAAGCACCGTCGGTCGCCCGGGATTTGCCCTTCATCCCGCGCCAAAACCAGTGGTTGCGGTACACTTGGCACTTTTTCGGGGAGCACGCCCTCCTCTCTTCATTCAGCCGAGAAGCCCATGCCGATCCGTCATTGCATCGTCCACCTGATCGACAAAAAACCCGACGGCACACCCGCAGTTCTTCACGCCCGCGACTCTGAACTCGCCGAGTCGAGCGCGATCGAGAACATGCTTGCCGACCTCAATGAGAGCTACAACGCCAAACAAGGCAAGGCGTGGGGGTTTTTCCATGCCGAATCCGGCGCGCACCCGTTCAGCGGCTGGCTGAAGGAATACTTCGAGGGCGGCAAGGACTTCACGGCGTTCAGCCGGGTGGCAGTAGAGCACCTGCAAAAGCTGATGGAAGAGTCGAACCTCTCGGTGGGCGGCCACGTGCTGTTTGCCCATTACCAACAAGGCATGACCGATTACCTGGCCATCGCGCTCCTGCACCACAGTGAAGGCGTTGCAGTGACCGATCAGCTGGATGTCACCCCGTCCCGCCATCTGGATTTGGGCCAATTGCACCTCGCGGCGCGGATCAACGTGTCCGAGTGGCAGAACAACAAGCAATCCAAGCAGTACATTTCGTTCATCAAAGGCAAGAACGGGAAAAAGGTTTCGGAGTATTTCCGCGACTTCATCGGTTGCCAGGAAGGTGTCGACGGCCCTGGTGAAACCCGCACTTTGCTCAAAGCCTTCAGCGACTTCGTGGAAAGTGAAGATTTGCCGGAGGAATCTGCCCGCGAGAAGACCAAGACCCTGGTCGATTACGCCAGCAGCCAGGCCAAACTCGGTGAGCCCATGGGCCTGGAAGAACTCTCGGAGCTGATCGACGAAGAGCGCCCGAAAGCCTTCTACGATCACATCCGTAACAAGGACTACGGCCTGTCCCCGGAAATCCCGGCGGACAAACGCACCCTGAACCAGTTCCGCCGCTTCACTGGCCGCGCCGAAGGCTTGTCGATCAGCTTCGAAGCACACCTGCTGGGTTCGAAGATCGAGTACGACGAAGAAGCCGGCACGCTGATCATCAAAGGCCTGCCCACCCAACTGACCGACCAGCTCAAGCGACGCAACTGATGCTGAACAGCATCCTGAAGAAATTCCTGCTGATCGTGTTGGTGGTCGTGGTCTACCAGAACTGGGGCAAGATCGAGCGGGTGTTCAACCCCTCACAAGTCGTGTCAGAGCAGACGCAGGCCAAGGCCAACGTCGTGCTCTACGCGACCGACTGGTGCGGCTACTGCAAGCTGACCCGGCGTTTTCTCGACCAGAAAGGTATTCCGTACAAGGAATTCGACATCGAGAAAGATGCCGAGGCGCGCAAGGCTTATGAAGCCTTGGGTGGTGGCGGAATTCCGATCATCGACGTGAATGGTACGTTGATTCGCGGGTATGACCCGGATGCGATCCTCGCCGCATTGAAGTAACTCTTCGCCTCACACAATTCCTGTAGGAGCCTGGCTTGCCCGCGATGGCCGCGACTCGGTCTAACAGTCACACCGCGTAATCGTTCATCGCGGGCAAGCCATGCTCCCACAGGGGCAGGTCAGTGTTTCTCGATGCGGAATCCGAACCGTGGAAAGTGCACATGCACCACGCCGCCACGCTCGTCTTCACGACGCAGAATCAATTCCTCGCTGCCCGCGAACACTAATTCCCCGGCCACCGGATCAACGCCATAATCGGTTGCGGCAATGACCACCTGCTGGCCCGCCTCAAATCCATTGGGCTCATCGAACTGCTCATCCGGCAGTGCCGCTGGCGTGCTATTGCGCGCGATCTCCAGCGCCTCTTCGGAGGTCATCTCGCTGAAGGCACCGTGCCCGAAACCCAATACTCGCGCGTGCCACGCGGCAACCGCCGGGTAAGCATCCACCAGCGGTGCAGTGACCGGGGTGGCTTTGAGGAACCAGAGGCAATGCGCCAGGGCGAAGTCGGCAATCGACGGTTCGCCGAACAGGAAGTCACCCTGCTCGCGCTGCAATTGCAGCTCCAGCCGCGACATGATCGTGGGCCACTGGTGCCGCGCCTGCTCGGCGGACAATCGGGTCGCACTACCGCCACTGAACAATCCAGCGCGGTCAGCGAGAAACGCCTTGATTGCTTCCGGCGACAACCTGCCAAATCTGACGGCGATCGATTCCGGCTGAAACACCAGGCTGACCGCATGCTGGAACACCACCGAATCGGCCCATGCAGCGAGGGTCGCGGCAATCATTTCCTGACCTTCCGGGAAGAACGCCGGCAAGGCTTTTTCCTGTTCCAGTCGACGGGCGATCAGCGACGTGTCGCAGTAAATATCCGCCCCGATCTGCAATACCGGCGTCTTGCGGTAACCGCCAGTCAACGCCGTCAGATCGGGTTTTGGCATCACCGGCGAGATGTTCACCGAGCGCCAGGACAGCCCCTTGAAGCCCAATAACAGACGGGCCTTTTCGGCAAAGGGGGACGTCGGGTAATGGTGAAGAATCAACTCGGACATGCTCGGCTCCGCCGCACGGATTAGGAATCCGCAGCTTAGCGCGCAATCCGCACGCGGCCTACAGATCTGCCTGATGGGAACCTATCAGTCAGGTTGATAAGCCCGCAGCAGCACTCGCCACCAGACATTTCTTGGCTAAGAGAGGCACAAGTCAGTCAGTTGGCGGCCTTGAAACATGCCGACCATCGGCAGACCACTGTACATATAGACATATAGGTTTATATCCGGCACATTTCGCCCCCATTGTTATAATTTGGGTCTGCAAACCCAAGGAGATTGAAATGCCTGCTCAACACATCCCGGTCCGGGCTGTCGATGTAGCGGCCGCCATTCAGGAGCGAATGGGGGAAATGACAGCAATGAAGCTTCAAAAACTTGTTTACTACAGCCAGGCTTGGTCACTTGTTTGGGATGAGGCACCGCTCATAACGGAGCAGGTGCAGGCGTGGGCAAATGGCCCAGTAATTCCTGAGCTCTACACCGCTCATAGGGGGCTTTACTCAGTCGCACCAGGCCAGATCGAAGGCGACTCGGGCAAACTCGACAAAGACCAACTTGAAACGATTGAAGCCGTGTTACAGCACTACGGTGACAAGCACTCTCAATGGCTAAGTGACCTCACACACGCAGAAGACCCATGGAAAAATGCTCGCCAACAAGCTGGCTTGACGGACGGCGCGCGAGGCAACGTTGAAATCAGCCAAGCGGCTATGGCCGAGTATTACAGCTCTTTGTGAGGCTTTATGGCGAAGGGATCGCAAAAAAAAGTACCAAAAACCCGCGTAGCTCCAACTTTCGACAAACCTGCAAAGCACCCCCACTCGCGAGAGATGCCAATATCCGGCATTTCCTGGCGCTTCAGCCGCATCGATAAAGGCGGTCCTTTTTCATGGTCTGATCTCGCAGAACCCACTGACTACAAAGCTGTAATGGAACGCTTGCACTGCGTTGAAACGATGTGCGCACGGGAGATACGAGAAAGCGGCTCGCATGACATCGATATAGTCGACTTGTCGAAGGGAGCACGACATCGACTCCAAGAAATCCAACAAGACGACATTGATTCCCTGATGTCATTTCGTATCACCGGCGCAAAAAGAGTTTTTTGTATTCGAGAGCGTGAAGTCATGCGCGTTCTTTGGTATGACCCGGACCACCAAGTCTGCCCTTCACTAAAAAAACACACTTGAACCATGCTCGTTTGATGCTTTGGGCACTCGCATGCTAGCAACGGCATCCTCATCTAAGTGCATCGCTTCGAAACTCCTACGATCTTGGTCAACTTATCAAATCGATAAGCCCGCAGCAGCACTCGCCACCAGACATTCCTTGGCACTTTTCTTGAGTTTTTTGATCAGCCGTTCCTGTCGTAGCGCTTCGCTTTTATCGCGACAGACTTCGGTGTAGACCAAGGCCACGGCAGGGCTGGACAGGAAAAACCGCGCGCCCTTGCCGCTCTGGTGAGTGGCGAAGCGACGCACGGGATCGTCGCTGATCCCGCAGTAGAGCGAACCATTGGCCGCGCGAACGAGGTAGACGAACCAGGGTTTGCTGACGGGCAGCGCCGGTTCGGCGGCAATGTCGGAAGATTCGCTCTGGGTGTTCACGTGACGATCAAGGCTTGTAGGAAACAAGCCGCGATCTTATCAGCGACTGGCCTGGAATGCCTTCAGCCCCTTCAGGGCTTGAGCTCGCACGGCGTTTCTGACCAGAGGTGTCCAGCCCAGAATCAGCCCTTTGAAACCCAGCGCCTGGCGGGACCAGGTCCACAGGTCGAAGCTGTCGTGATGTTCGCAAATCTTGCCATCGCGAAATATGAAGCGGGCCTGAATGTCGTTGACCACGGTGTTGCCAGTCTGGCTGAACAGATACGTCGCGACCCAATGCGCACCGCCGGTGCGCTCGTCGGCCCGCACGTTATCGAACGTCAGGGAGAAATCCTTCGCCCGGGTGGTGAGCATGCGCCACATGTCGCCGGCGTCGCGGCCGCGCAGTTCACCGAACGCCGGATCACTGAACACCACGTCGTCGGTATAGCAGGCGCTCATGGCCTCGGCATCCAGACGCTGGAAAGCTTGATAGAACCGGGTGATCAATTCGTTGTGGGCATCACTCATGGGCAGACTCCCTGTGCTTGCAAAATGGCCTTGAAAGATTGCCTGCACGATAGTCTGCAACGGAGCGAAACACTATCGGCATTCGCGGGCCGAATACCGACAGTGCGCAGGCGTCAGACTTTTTCGCTTTCGACTCGAACGTACAGCGAACGTCCTGCACCGAGCCCGGCAACAATTGCACCGAGACCAATCACGCCAAAGATCCAGCCCAGCGCCGTCCAGCCGCCGGTCCAGTCATGCACGATACCCACCGCGAACGGTCCCATTGATGCCAGGGTGTAGCCGAACCCCTGGGCCATGCTCGACAGGTTGGCCGCGACATGCGAGTCCCGCGAGCGCAGCACAATGAGGGTCAATGCCAGACTGAACGTGGCGCCCTGCCCCAGACCGAGCAGAATCGCCCAGCCCCACAGGCCTTCAATCGGCGCATACAGACAGCCGAACAGGCCGCCGAGGGTCATCAGCATCACTACCACAATCGCCAGGCGCTGATCCTTGCCGCGTGTCGCCAGCCAAGGCGCCGCCAGTGAACTGACCAACTGAACAATCACCGAACCTGACAGCACCAGACCGGCTTGTGTCGGCGTCAGGCCACGGCCGATCAGGATCGACGGCAACCAGCCAAACACGATGTAGGCCAGGGAGGATTGCAGCCCCATGTACAAGGTCACTTGCCACGCCAACGGATCACGCAGTAGCCCGCGAACCCGGTAAGCGACATTGTGTGCACCGTGTTTCTGGCCGCCCACTTGCGGCAACCAGAAGATCGCCGCGATCAATGCTGGCAACACCCAGAAGCCAAGACCCAAGGCCCAGCTTTTGTCGAAATGCTCGCTCAGTGGCACGGTCGCACCTGCGGCCATCGCCGCCCCCAGACACAAAGCCATGGTGTAGACACCGGTCATGGTGCCGGCCTGTTTCGGGAAATCTCGCTTGACGATACCGGGCAACAAAACACCGATCACACCAATGCTCGCACCAGCCAGCACACTGCCGGCGAACAAGCCTGTCTGGCCAAATGAGCTGCGCAAAATGATCCCGCCCGCCAGCATCAGCAGAATGCCCAACACCACCCGCTCGGCACCAAACCGTCGCGCCAGCACCGGCGCCAACGGCGCGAACAAGCCGAGGCACAGCACCGGTAAAGTCGTCAGCAGGCCGGCCTGGGCAGCCGACAAACCGAGGGTCTTCGAGACCTCGCTGAGCATCGGCGCCATGCTCGACAACGCCGGGCGCAAGTTCAACGCCACCAGGATCAGCCCCAGTAACAACAGCCATGGCCGGCGCAGTATCGGGTGACTTTGCTGGACTTGTTCGTCATCCGCTTCGGCGTCAATCAGCAGCTCTTCGAGCTCCGTCGTGCGCTTGGATTGGGCGAGGTTGTTTTCGCTGCTGGACATGGGCTTCCCGGTTTCAAGGTTCATTGATCAACTGCCTCGACAAGGCTTTGGCCCGCTCCGGGTCACGTTGTTCGACGGCATCCAGCAGCTCGATATGCAGGTCGAATACTTCCTGGCGTCGCGGGGTGATATTCAGGGTCTGGCGCAATTGCGCGCCGATGACGCTGGAGAAATAGCGATACAGCTCGCTGAGCGTCGGGTTGTGCGCGGCATCCACCAGACGGCGGTGGAAGACCAGGTCGCAGGCGATGTAACTGTCGAGATCGCCGTGGTAATGACGGCCGCTGACGCCGAGTGCCTCGCGCAACGCCACCAGGTCTTCATCCGTTCTGCGTAACGCAGCGAGACCGATGGCTTCAACTTCGAGGATGTGCCGCGTTTCGCGGGCCTGCTCATGGGAGCAGCGGGACAAGGCTTTCATCGTGTCCAACGGATCGATCACGGCCCGCAGGTAACTGCCGTCGCCCTGGCGGATTTCGATCAATCCGGAAAACGCCAATACACGCATGGCTTCGCGCACCGTGTTGCGGCTGATGCCCAGTTCGGTCGCCAGTTCCGGTTCGGTGGGTAGACGTTGGCCGACGACCCAGACGCCTTGCGTGATACGAAGGCGTAGCTGGTCCAGCGCTTGGTCGACCAAGGATCGCTTGGTCAATGGAGAAATGTCTGACATGGAATTCGCCCTTTCATCCAATCATAGGATGAATTTTCTGACATGTTAGTCAGCTACGTGTAGGACGGCAACCGCCTACGGTCAGAGAGAAGGAAATGGAGCGGGATTTTCGATTGGTCAAAATTACCCTTTAAGGGTAATTTCAGGGATAGGGTTCACAGCTTCTTATGGAAAAGAACACACCCCACTACGCCTTGTCAGTCATCAAGGACGAGGTAAGAAGGCAAGGAGCCAAAGCGTTTACTCAAGTCGCATTGAGATCTGGCACGCAAATGGGATTGCACCTGCGAGATATGGAATCAATCATTTGCTCGCTGGAACGCCGAATGCTCTACAAGTCAATGACGTGCTACTCCGATCACCGAAGGTGGCAGGATGTTTACCACACTACATTTCGTGAAATGGAGCTCTACATCAAAGTGACCTACTGCCCCAACGGTGGGCCCCCGGTGATCTCTTTCAAGGAGCGGAACTTATGAACACGCGGCAATGCATGAGTTGTGGCACTCGACATGCCATGCAACATTTCGAAGGTCGCAGCCTCAGTGTCGACTACAAGAACGTATCACGCTGGGTGCACGATATCGCCGGCTGGGAGTGCAAGGTATGCGGTGAAATCATTTTCGATAATGAAACTGACAGCGCCGAGCGCTATTCCGACGCTGGCGATAAATTGCTCGAAGACTGCTTTCAGACCATGGGCGCGGAGATGAAACGCATCCGCCGAAAATTACATCTCACGCAGAAGGAAGCGGTGAAGCAGCTTTCCGGTGCTGGCCACAATGCGTTCTCACGTTACGAGCGCGGCGAACTTCCACCCCCTCAAGCGTTGTTCACGCTGATGCGCCTGCTGGATCGGCATCCTCACTTGCTGGCTGAAATACAAGCCATGAACGAAGGTTCCGACTTGAAGCGACTGCTGGCAGCACGCTTCCCGGAGCAGGAAACGGTACTGGCGTCCTGACCCCGAATATCAGCCAAAAATAAACCCGGAACACTGTCCGGGTTTATTTCACTGCCTGGCTTCGATCAATGCAGGATCTGGCTCAGGAACATCTTGGTCCGCTCATTCTGCGGGTTATCGAAGAAGTCGTTCGGCGCGGCCTGTTCCACGATTTCACCCTTGTCCATGAAGATCACGCGATTGGCCACGGTACGGGCGAAGCCCATTTCGTGGGTTACGCAGAGCATGGTCATGCCGTCTTCAGCCAGGCCGATCATGGTGTCCAGCACCTCTTTCACCATCTCGGGGTCGAGCGCGGAAGTGGGTTCATCGAACAGCATGATTTTCGGTTTCATGCACAGCGCGCGGGCAATCGCCACACGCTGTTGCTGACCACCGGACAGTTGCCCCGGGAATTTATGCGCCTGCTCCGGAATGCGTACGCGCTCCAGGTAATGCATGGCGATTTCCTCGGCCTGGCGCTTGGGCATTTTGCGTACCCACATCGGCGCCAAAGTGCAGTTCTGCAGAATGGTCAGGTGCGGAAACAGATTGAAGTGCTGGAACACCATGCCGACTTCACGGCGCACCGATTCGATCTGCTTGAGGTCGTTGGTCAGTTCCACGCCATCGACCACGATGCGCCCCTGCTGGTGTTCTTCCAGTCGATTGAGGCAACGGATGGTGGTGGACTTGCCGGAACCCGACGGGCCGCACAACACAATACGCTCGCCCTGTTTCACGTTCAGGTTGATGTCTTTCAACACGTGAAACTGGCCGTACCACTTGTTCACGCCCTGCATCTGAATAATGCCTTCAGGGCTCACAGGCTTTTTGATTGCTTCGCTCATTACAGAACTCCTAACGCTTGTGGCCAGTGTCGAGCTTGCGTTCCAGATGCATGGAATAGCGCGACATACCAAAACAGAAAATCCAGAACACCAGGGCCGCGAACACATAACCTTCAGTAGCCATGCCCAGCCATTTCGGGTCGGCGGCGGCTTGTTTGACGCTGTTGAGCAGGTCGAACAGGCCGATGATGATCACCAGGCTGGTGTCCTTGAACAGCGCAATGAAGGTGTTGACGATGCCGGGAATGACCAGCTTCAGGGCTTGCGGCAGGATCACCAGGCCCATGCTGCGCCAGTAACCGAGGCCCATCGCGGCAGCCGCTTCGTACTGACCTTTTGGAATCGCTTGCAGACCACCGCGCACCACTTCGGCCACATAGGCCGACTGGAACAGGATCACGCCGATCAGCGCCCGCAACAGTTTGTCGAAGCTCATGCCTTCAGGCAGGAACAACGGCAGCATCACCGACGACATGAACAGCACCGTGATCAACGGCACGCCGCGCCAGAATTCGATGAAGGTCACGCAGACCACGCGAATCGCCGGCATGTTCGACCGACGGCCCAACGCCAGGACAATCCCCAGCGGCAACGCACCGGCAATCCCCACGGTGGCGATCACCAGGGTCAGCATCAGCCCGCCCCACTGGCTGGTTGCCACGTTGGTCAAGCCGAAGATGCCGCCATGCAACAGGAAGTAGGCAATGATCGGGTACAGCACCAGGAAGCTCAGCGCGTATACCGCTTTACGGTGAAAGCGCGAGATGAACAACGGTGCAATGCCGATGACGGCCAGCCACACGGTCATGTCCACGCGCCAGCGCAGTTCCGGTGGGTAGTAGCCGTACATGAACTGACCAAAACGCTGTTGGATAAACACCCAGCAGGCGCCTTCCTTGGTGCAGTCGGCGCGGGTCGTGCCCACCCAGTTGGCGTCGAGGATGGCCCAGTTCAGGATCGGTGGGACGACCAGGTAAATCAGGTAAAACGCGAACAGGGTCAGCAAGGTGTTGAGCCAGCTGGAAAACATGTTCGCGCGCATCCATGCAACCACACCGATGCTGCTGCTCGGTGGAGGCATGTCAGGTTTGAAAGTATGAGTACTCATGCGCTTTTCCTTACCGCTCGATCAGCGCAATGCGCTTGTTGTACCAGTTCATCAGCAGGGAGATGCTGATACTGATCGCCAGGTACACGCTCATGGTGATGGCAACCACCTCGATCGCCTGCCCGGTCTGGTTCAGCACCGTACCGGCAAACAACGAAACCATTTCCGGATAACCGATACCGGCCGCCAGCGAGGAGTTTTTCGCCAGGTTCAGGTATTGGCTGGTGAGCGGTGGAATGATCACGCGCAAGGCTTGCGGGATGATCACCTTGCGCAGCGTCGGACCGTTGCGCAGGCCAAGCGAATGCGCCGCTTCGGTCTGGCCGTGGCTGACCGACTTGATGCCCGAACGCACGATTTCGGCGATGAACGCCGCGGTGTACACCGTCAGGGCCAGGGTCAACGCCAGCAATTCCGGGATCAGTACCCAGCCACCGATGAAGTTGAAGCCTTGCAGCTTTGGCATTTCCCAGTGCAGCGGCGCGCCGAAAATCAGTGCGCACAGCGCCGGTATCACCAGGAACATCGCCAGACCGGTCCAGAATTTGTGGAACGGTACACCGGTCTCTTCGAAGCGCTTGGTCGCCCACCGGCTCATCACCACGATGGCGACGATGGCCACCACAACGCTCGCCACAAACGGCCAGAACCCGTCCGCCATCAGGGCGGCCGGCATGTTCAGGCCGCGGCTGCTGACGTAGAAGGTGTCGCCGAAATTATGACTGTTACGCGGCCCCGGCATCGTCAGGAACACCGCGAAGTACCAGAACAGGATTTGCAGCAGTGGCGGAATATTGCGGAAGACTTCCACATACACCGTCGCTACCTTGCTGATGATCCAGTTCTTCGACAGCCGTGACACGCCGACGATGAACCCGAGGATCGTCGCCAGGATCACGCCGATGAAGGTCACCAGCAGCGTGTTGAGCAAGCCGATGACAAACACTCGGGCATAGGTGTCCGATTCGGTGTAGTCGATCAGGTGTTGAGCGATGCCGAAACCGGCACTGCGCTCCAAAAAGCTGAAACCGGAGGTAATGCCCCGGTGCTGAAGATTGGTCTGGGTGTTATCAAACAGATACCAGCCCATCGAGACCACCGCCACGATGGTGATGATCTGAAATAGCCACGCACGCACTTTGGGATCGCTGAGGCTAAGCCTCTGCTTTGGTGCGCCGATTGAATTTTGCATGAAGTGCCCCGGATGTAATGGAACAGAACATCACCCGGTGGTTGGCCCACCGGGTGATAGAACCATCAGCGCACTGGTGGTGCGTATTGAATGCCGCCAGCGTTCCACAGAGCGTTCAGCCCGCGGTCGATTTCCAGCGGAGTGTTCTTGCCGAGGTTCTTCTCGAACACTTCGCCATAGTTACCGACTTGCTTGACGATCTGGACGACCCAGTCTTTTTTCACTTTCAGGTCTTTGCCGTATTCACCGTCGGTGCCCAGCAGACGAGCAACGTCCGGGTTCTTGGTGCCTTTGGCTTCAGCTTCGACGTTTTTCGAAGTGATACCGGCTTCTTCAGCGTTGAGCATGGCGTAGCCAGTCCAGCGCACGATGGCCAGCCATTCGTCGTCGCCGTTACGCACGACAGGGCCCAGAGGTTCTTTGGAAATGGTTTCCGGCAGAACCACGTAGTCCTTCGGCGAGGCCAGCTTGCTGCGCTGGGCGAACAGCTGAGACTTGTCGGAGGTCAGTACGTCGCAACGACCGGACTCGAGCGACTTGGCGCTTTCGTCAGAGGTGTCGAACGTGATCGGGGTGTATTTCAGACCGTTGCCGCGAAAGTAGTCGGAAACGTTCAGCTCGGTGGTGGTACCGGCCTGGATGCAGATGGTTGCACCGTCCAGCTCCTTGGCACTCTTGACGCCCAGCTTGTTGTTAACCAGGAAGCCGATGCCGTCGTAGTAAGTGATGAAGCCAGGGAATTTCAGGCCCATGCCCGCGTCACGAGAGCTGGTCATGGTGGTGTTGCGCGACAGGATGTCGATTTCGCCCGACTGCAGCGCAGTGAAGCGCTCTTTGGCGTTCAACTGGCTGAACTTCACTTTGGTCGCGTCGCCGAAAACGGCAGCGGCCACAGCACGGCAATAGTCAGCATCGATACCAACGATCTTGCCAGTGGAGTCCGGAACCGAGAAACCCGGCAGACCGTCACTTACACCGCACTGTACGAAACCTTTCTTCTGCACTGCATCCAGGGTTGCACCCGCCTGAGCGAACCCGCTGACACCGAGTACTGCGGCTGCAGTCACGATGGCCAGGGTGGATTTCAACATCTTCATTCAAACCTCCAGTTTTGCTCTTGTTGTGTCGGAGCTTGAGTCCTGCCGCACCCTTTTGAGGCGTAATTGACCCCTGTTGATTTTTTTTAGGGTCAACCGACGTAAGGACCTGCGCTATGAGTCTAGTAGGAGAAAACCCACATCATGGATTACTCACTTCTCACCAATCGGCCGAACGGGCTGTAGCCCTTTCACGCTCGCTAAGCCCGTAACGGCCACTGGCGAACATCCATCACCGGATTCTTTGCTATCCCACCACCAACAATGGCCTGATAGTGTTACCGACAGGCGTGGGATTGTTCGTGCAGGTTTTCCCATAGCAAGGCCCGTACCAGACCGCCTGCTGAAGCGTTTATGCGACAGGTCAATAGCAAAACTTGTAGCCTTGCGACATCTTGTTAACTGATCAACCAGACGCGCACCCGGATCTCGCACTCAATGAGAGCGCGCGCACAACTATGGAGCAGCCATGACCGAGCCCCTTATCCTTGAACCCGTGAAGGCCGCAGACGCCTGCGTTATATGGCTTCACGGCCTGGGTGCCGACCGTTACGACTTCCTGCCGGTGGCGGAAGCGTTGCAGGAAACCCTGCTGAGCACCCGATTCGTTTTGCCCCAGGCGCCGACCTGTGCCGTCACCATTAACGGCGGCTACGAGATGCCGAGCTGGTACGACATATTGGCCATGAGCCCAGCACGCTCGATTAACCGTGAACAGCTGGAAGCGTCGGCGGACAGGGTCATTGAATTGATCGAAGCACAGCGAGCGAGCGGAATAGACGCCTCGCGGATTTTTCTGGCAGGCTTTTCCCAGGGCGGTGCCGTGGTGTTGCACACCGCATTCCTGAAATGGCAGGGGCCATTGGGTGGCGTAGTTGCCCTCTCCACTTATGCCCCGACGTTCAGCGATCAGCTTGAGCTTTCAGCCAGCCAGCAACGCATTCCCGTGCTGTCGTTGCACGGTCAATTCGATGACGTGGTGCAAAACGCCATGGGCCGCTCTGCCTATGAGCATTTAAAGCAGCGTGGTGTCACCGTGACATGGCAAGAGTACCCAATGGGTCACGAAGTGTTACCCGAAGAGATTCGCGACATTGGCACCTGGCTCGCAGAGCGTTTGCGTTAACGTTCAGGTGAAATACCGCCCTTTGATCATCCCACTACGCCGCGCCCGATTCTTGCATTACACTGGCCGGCGTACATTCCTTAACCAATTGATGAGATGACCGTGCTCAAAGCACTCAAGAAAATGTTCGGTAAAAGCGAGGCTGAGCAGCTCGCGCCAGTTCCCAGCGCTCCGTCTCATACTCCCAGCCACCGCACCGACGGTAATCAGCCTGGCCGGACCGCAACCGTAGCGGCACCGAAACACGAGCCGATGACCACACCGGCCACTCCCTCTGCCCCGGCGACTGCCGATGAGCAGCCGCGTAGCGAAGCGCCAAAACCGGCAAAACCGCGTCGCGAACCCAAGCCAAAAGCCTCTGTCATTCCCTGGAAACTCGAAGATTTCGTCGTCGAACCCCAGGAAGGCAAAACCCGCTTCCACGATTTCAAACTCGCCCCGGAACTGATGCACGCCATCCAGGACCTTGGCTTTCCGTACTGCACGCCCATTCAGGCGCAGGTGCTTGGCTTTACCCTGGCGGGCAAAGACGCCATCGGTCGCGCCCAGACCGGCACCGGCAAAACCGCGGCGTTCCTGATTTCGATCATCACCCAACTGCTGCAAACCCCGCCGCCGAAAGAGCGCTACATGGGTGAGCCGCGGGCGCTGATCATTGCGCCAACCCGCGAACTGGTGGTGCAGATCGCCAAAGACGCAGCGGACCTGACCAAATACACCGGCCTCAACGTCATGACGTTTGTCGGTGGCATGGACTTCGACAAGCAACTCAAGCACCTCGAAGCCCGCCACTGCGACATCCTCGTCGCCACCCCGGGCCGCTTGCTCGACTTCAACCAGCGCGGCGACGTGCACCTGGACATGGTCGAAGTCATGGTGCTGGACGAAGCCGACCGCATGCTCGACATGGGTTTCATCCCGCAAGTGCGTCAAATCATTCGCCAGACGCCGCCGAAGAACGAGCGTCAAACGCTGCTGTTCTCCGCAACCTTCACCGAAGACGTGATGAACCTCGCCAAGCAATGGACCACCGACCCGTCGATCGTCGAGATCGAAGCGCAGAATGTGGCCAGCGAAAACGTCGAGCAGCACATCTACGCCGTTGCCGGTGCCGACAAATACAAATTGCTCTACAACCTGGTCAACGACAACGGTTGGGAGCGGGTGATGGTCTTCGCCAACCGCAAGGATGAAGTGCGACGCATTGAAGAGCGTCTGGTGCGTGATGGCGTCAACGCCGCGCAACTGTCTGGCGATGTACCGCAGCACAAGCGCATCAAGACCCTGGAAGGTTTCCGCGAAGGCAAGATCCGCGTTCTGGTCGCCACTGATGTGGCCGGTCGCGGCATTCACATCGACGGCATCAGCCACGTGATCAACTTCACCCTGCCGGAAGTCCCGGACGACTACGTGCACCGCATCGGTCGTACCGGCCGGGCGGGCGCTGATGGCGTGTCCATCAGTTTTGCCGGGGAGGACGACTCCTACCAGTTACCGTCCATCGAGGCGCTGCTGGGTCGCAAGATCAGCTGTGAAACACCACCGACGCATCTGTTGCGGGCGGTTGAGCGCAAGCGCCCATAACCGGGCACTTGAAGAAAGAGGCGCAGCCGGCAACGGACTGCGCTTTTTTTTCGTCTGGTTTTTTTCAACAGGAGCTTGCCCGATACAACTAAAAGTCCATAATGGACAAATTAGTTTAGTTCAGTGTCCGGAGCCGACCATGTCCAGTACGCCTTATGTGATCACCCAACCTCAGGCTCGCGAGCTGCTGGCCAGGGTCGATGTGCCGCAAATCCTGCGCAAGCTGTTCCGCGACCTGGCTGCCGGGCAAGCGGTGCAACCGGCACAGCAACTGGTGGAATTCCCTCAGGGCGCGGGCGATTTCATCAACTACCTCGGCGTACTGGCGCAAGACGGTGTCTACGGGGTTAAAACCTCACCGTACATCGTCCGCGAACAAGGCCCGCTGGTGACCGCGTGGACCCTGCTGATGTCGATGCAGACCGGCCAGCCGCTACTCCTTTGCGATGCCGGTGAATTGACCACCGCACGCACGGCCGCCACCACCGCCGTGGCGGTCGATGCACTCGCCCCTTTAAAGGCTCGGCGTCTGGCGATCATCGGCAGCGGCAAAGTTGCCCAGGCACACCTGCACTACGTCAAAGACCTGCGCGACTGGCAGAGCATCACGCTGTATTCGCCAAGTCTGAGCGACAAGCAACCCGAAGTATTGGCGCACCTCAACAGTCTCGACCCACGCCTGGTCATCGTCGACAGTCGCGAAGCGGCCACCGGGGACGCCGACGTGATCATGCTGTGCACCTCGTCCGCAGGGCCGGTGATCGACCCGTCAAGCTTGAGTAAACCGGCGCTGATCACCTCCATCAGCACCAATGCCCCACGCGCCCACGAAGTTCCGCCGCAGAGCCTCAATGACATGCAGGTGTTCTGCGACTACCGTGTGACCACACCAGGGTCGGCCGGTGAAATGCTGATTGCCGGCGAGCAACATGGCTGGGACAAGCAGGCGATTGTCGGCGACTTGCCTGACTTGCTGAGCGAAAAGGTACAGCGCCCCGATTACAGCCGGCATGTGTTCTTCCGCTCCATCGGCCTGGGCCTGGAAGACATCGCGCTGGCCAATGCCATTTACCAATTGCAGCGTTAACCCTCCGTTTCTGTAGGAGCAAGGCTTGTCCGCGATTGCATCACCGCGGCTAACCTGAATGCCCGCGGCGTCTGCATCGCGGACAAGCCTTGCTCCTACAGAAAACCATTTACTCCGGCCTTTGCGCCCCATCAGGAGACGTTCATGAGCCAGGCAGACTTCATCATCATCGGCGGCGGGATTGCCGGGGCTTCCACCGGTTTTTGGCTCTCGCAGCAAGCCAGGGTGATTGTGCTCGAACGCGAATCGCACCCGGCCTATCACTCCACCGGACGTTCCGCTGCGCTGTACACCGCCGCCTACGGCACTCCCCAGGTTCGCGCACTGACCCAGGCCAGCCGCGACTTCTTCGACGCACCACCGCCCGGTTTCTGCGAACACCCGCTGCTGACACCACGGGGCGAGATGACCGTGGATTTCACTGGCGATCCCACTGAATTGAACAATCAATACCTCAGCGCCAAAGCCACCGTACCTGAGATGCAACTGCTCAGCGCCGACGAAGCCTGCGCGCGCCTGCCGATTCTGCGCCGGGAAAAAGTCCATGGCGCGATCTACGACCCCACCGCCAGCGACATCGACACCGACGCCCTGCATCAGGGGTACTTGCGCGGCATTCGACGCAACAAAGGCGAAGTCCTGACCGACACCGAAGTGCTAGGCCTGGCCCGGAACGCCGAAGGGATGTGGCAGGTAACCACTAACGGCCAGACCTTCAGCGCCCCCGTCATCATCAATGCCGCCGGTGCCTGGGCCGACAAAATCGGTGCACTGGCCGGCGCCCGGCCGTTGGGCCTGCAACCGAAACGACGTGCCGCTTTCATCTTCGCCGGTCCCGACGGCGTGGACATCCACCATTGGCCGATGCTGGTCAGCCTCGATGAATCGTTCTACATGAAACCCGACGCGGGGATGTTCCTCGGTTCGCCCGCCAATGCCGACCCGGTAGAGCCGCACGACGTGCAGCCCGAGGAGTTGGACATCGCGATGGGCATCTACCAGATCGAAGAAGCCACCACCTTGACCATTCGCCGTCCGACCCGCACCTGGGCTGGCCTGCGCAGCTTCGTACCCGACGGTGATTTGCTCTCCGGCTTCGACCCGACAGTGCCAGGGCTGTTCTGGGTCGCTGCACAAGGCGGTTATGGCATTCAGACGTCACCCGCCATGGGCCAGGCCAGCGCAGCATTGGTGCGCGGCGAAGCCTTGCCGGAGCCACTCAGCCGTTTCGGGCTGGACGCCGGCATGCTCTCCCCCGCTCGCCTGGGCTGATCACCTGCTCAGGTGACGTGTCGACACGATTGCGGCAAACTTCACGCGCCCTTTTTGCAGGGCGCTGACGCTGCCTGGAGCTCCACTGTATGAACGCACCTGAAAAAGACCCGGCGCTGGACAATTACCGAGCGATCGCCGATGCCATCGCCACGCTGTTTTTTCCTCATGCCGAGGTGGTGCTGCATGACCTGCGCACGCAAAAGATCGACTACATCGCCAACAATCTGTCAAAACGCGAAATCGGCGATGACGCCGCGCTGGAGGACATGCTCAGCGACGATGTCAGCGAAACCAACATCGGCCCTTACGAAAAGCTTAATTGGGACGGTCAGAAGATTCGCAGTTTGAGCACGGTATTGCGCGACGCAGAAGGTCACCCGCTCGCGGTGCTGTGCGTCAACCTGAACATCTCGCTGTTCGAAAATGCAAAAGCGGCGCTCGATCTATTCCTGTCGCCGTCCAAATTGATCCCGCAGCCGGATTCACTGTTTCGTGATGACTGGCAGGAGCGCATCAACACCTTCCTGCACGCCTGGCTGCGCGAACGTCAGTTGAGCCTTAACCTGCTGACGCGCGATCACAAACGCGAACTGGTGCTGGCGCTGCACGCCGAAGGCGCCTTCAAGGGCAAGAGCGCTTCGAACTATGTGGCCAATGTGCTGAACATGGGACGGGCGACGGTTTACAAGCATTTGAAGGAATTGAAGGGCTGAAGATTTGCAGTGATTGCTCCGGCCCAATCGCGGGCAAGCCCGCTCCCACAATGTTCGAGTCGTGCACAACATACATGTGCATCACTGAACCTGTGGGAGCGGGCTCGCCCGCGAAAGCGATTGATCAGTCGCCGTAGATATCGGACTTGAAGTACTTGTCGGAAATCTTCTGATACTCGCCATTGGCACGAATACCATCAATGGCAGTGTTCAGCTCACTGACCAGCTCACCATTGCCCTTGCGCACCGCGATCCCCGCACCCTCGCCAACGTATTTCGGGTCCTTCAACTCCGGCCCGACAAACGCATAGCCTTTGCCGCGCGGCATCATCAGGAAGTCATTGAGGGGAATGGTGTCGGCAAAAATCGCATCGAGACGACCGGCGGCCAGGTCCATGTAGATTTCTTCGTTATTGCCATAGCGCTTGACGTTGATGCCCTTGGGCTCAAACACCTCGGTGGCATATCGGTCAGTGGTGGTTGCCCGCTGCACGCCGACAGTCTTGCCCTTGAGGCTGGCGTACTGGTCATCCACGACAGCGCCGTCCTTCATGACCAGACGCGAGGAAGTGAAGTAATACTTGTGGGTGAAATCCACCGACTTCTTGCGGTCTTCGTTAATGGTCATGGACGACAGGGCCATGTCGATTTTCTTCACCTTCAGAGAAGGAATCAGACCGTCGAACTCGCCTTCGACCCACACACATTTGACCTTCATCTGCGCGCACAGGGCATTACCGATGTCGTAGTCGAAACCGACGATCTCGCCTTTGTCGGTTTTGGAAGCGAACGGCGGATAGGCGGCTTCGATACCGATGCGCAGGGTTTTATCAGCGGCGAACAGCGAACTGCACGCCAACAGGCTCAGCGCCAGACCGGTAATGAGGGGGAGTTTCTTCATGTTCGTTCTCTCGCAGGTTGTTGTTGGTTTGGCAAGACAGAGGAAAGAGCTGAAACAGGGAAATATCTTTTTTGTACTTATATTTCCATACTGGACTTTAATGTACAAATCGTCAATCGGGCGCGCGCACCTCGCACCGGCCGATGGTCGGGAGGCGAGTCAGCGAGAATTGATCGTTCCCACGCTCTGCGTGGGAATGCCTGAACGGACGCTCTGCGTTCGGCTCTGAAAGGGACGCGGAGCGTCCCGGGATGCATCCCCACGCAGAGCGTGGGAACGATCAACGCAGGAACTACTTGTTCCAGCGATCCGCCGCCGCATGATCGCTGTCACGCCCTTCCACCCAACGCGGGCCGTCGCTGGTGTTTTCCTTTTTCCAGAACGGCGCGCGGGTTTTCAGGTAATCCATGACAAAGGCACAGGCATCGAAGGCGGCCTGACGATGGGCGCTGGCGGCGCCAACGAAGACGATCGGTTCCCCCGGCTCCAGGGCGCCGATGCGGTGCAACACTTCCAGCTTCAACAGCGGCCAGCGTTGCTCGGCTTCGATGGCAATTTTGCCAAGCGCTTTTTCGGTCATGCCCGGGTAGTGTTCAAGGAACATCCCGGCCACATCGAGGCCGTCATTAAAGTCGCGCACGTAGCCGACAAAACTCACCACCGCGCCCACGCCCACATTGGCAGCGTGCATGGCGTTGACTTCGGCACCCGGATCGAACGGCGCAGGCTGCACGCGAATCGCCATGGCTCAGCCCCCGGTCACGGTCGGAAAAAACGCCACTTCATCGCCATCGCTGACAGGTTCGTCGAGCTGGCACAGGTCTTCGTTGCGGGCGCACATCAAGTTCTGCTCGCTCAATACATCGGCGCCGTCACGTTGGGCCAACTGCGCGCGCACGTCATCAACCGTAGCGAAATCGCCTTGAACCTTTACCGAGTCCACACCGAGCGCTTCACGGTAACGAGCAAAAAACTTCACGGTGACGTTCATGATGGATCCGCCTGGAAATGACCGCTCTTGCCGCCGACCTTCTCCAGCAGTCGCACGCTTTCGATGGTCATGCCGCGATCCACAGCCTTGCACATGTCATAGATAGTCAGGGCTGCCACGCTGGCGGCGGTCAGCGCTTCCATCTCGACGCCGGTCTGCCCGGACAATTTGCAGCGCGCAACGATGCGCACGGTATCGTCGCCTTCGGCACTGAGTTCGACTTTGACCCCAGTCAGCATCAGCGGATGGCACAGAGGAATCAGATCGCTGGTTTTCTTCGCCGCCTGAATGCCGGCAATACGCGCCACGGCAAACACATCCCCTTTGGGATGACCGCCACTGACGATCATCTGCAACGTTTCGGGCAGCATGCGCACCAGCGCTTGGGCCGTCGCTTCACGGAACGTCACGGCTTTTTCGGTGACGTCGACCATGTTGGCGCGACCTTGGGAATCGAGATGAGTCAGCACAGGGTTACTCCTGATCAGGAGCGTCGATTGTAAACCTGCGGGTCAATTTTCCGCACGTTTGATTGCAAGATCACATTGAACCCTGTGGGAGCGTGGCTTGCCCGCGATGGGATCAACGCGTTATGCCTGAGGCACCGCGGTGTCTGCATCGCGGGCAAGCCACGCTCCCACAGGGTTTGCATTCATCCATAAAAAAACCGGGCGACCTTTGGGGCCGCCCGGTTTGGGTTGAGCAGTTACAAATGCGACTCTGCGTATTCGGCCAGAATCGAACGAGGCACCCCTTGCAGGGTGATGTGCACACCGTTGGGGAAGTCTTTGAAGCGTTCGGTCAGGTAGGTCAGCCCGGAGCTGGTCGCGGACAGGTAAGGGGTGTCGATCTGCGCCAGGTTGCCCAGGCACACCACTTTGGAACCGGCGCCGGCACGGGTGATGATGGTTTTCATCTGGTGCGGTGTCAGGTTCTGGCATTCATCGATCAAAATCAGACTCTGCTGGAAGCTGCGACCTCGGATGTAGTTGAGGGATTTGAACTGCAACGGCACTTTGCTGAGGATGTAGTCGACGCTGCCATGGGTGTTTTCGTCATCCATGTGCAAGGCTTCGAGGTTGTCGGTGATAGCGCCCAGCCATGGCTCCATTTTTTCCGCTTCGGTGCCGGGCAGGAAGCCGATCTCCTGGTCCAGGCCCTGCACGCTACGAGTGGCAATGATTCGGCGATAGCGTTTGCTGACCATGGTCTGCTCGATCGCCGCCGCCAGCGCGAGGATGGTTTTACCCGAACCGGCTGCACCGGACAGGTTGACCAGGTGGATATCAGGATCGAGCAAGGCATACAGCGCCAGGCTCTGATAGATGTCACGCGGTTTCAGGCCCCAGGCTTCCTGATGCAGCAGCGGTTCCTGGTGCAGGTCGAGGATCAGCAAACGGTCTTCTGCAATTTCCTTGATCCAGCCGACAAACCCCTGCTCATCAATGATGAACTCGTTGATGTGCACCGCCGGCAGGTTGTCAATCAACTGCACCTCGTGCCAGGTGCGGCCATGGTCCTGACGGGTTTCAACCTTGCTCACACGGTCCCAGAAAGAGCCGGTCATGTTGTGGTAGCCGTTGGGCAGCAATGAAACGTCGTCAACCAATTGGTCGGTGCTGTAGTCCTCGGCCGCGATCCCGCACGCCCGGGCCTTGAGGCGCATGTTGATGTCTTTGGTGACCAGCACGACAGGCAGCTTGGGCGAGCGCGCGTGCAGATCGATCAACTGGTTGATGATGATGTTGTCGTTCAGGTGCTCGGGCAGAATGATATTCGGCTCGGTGCGCTTGCTCATCAGAATTGACAGCAAACCCTTGGGCCCACTTTTGCCACGCTGGATCGGTACACCAAGCTCTACGTCTTCAGGACTGGCATCGCCCAGCGTCTTGTCGATCAGGCGAATCGCCTGACGGCATTCCGCAGCCACGCTGTGATGCCCGCTCTTGAGCTTGTCCAGCTCTTCAAGGACGGTCATCGGGATGGCGACGTGGTGTTCTTCGAAATTGAGCAGCGCGTTTGGATCGTGAATCAATACGTTGGTATCGAGTACATAAAGGATTGGCTGGTTGGAAGAAGAGCTACGTCCGTGATCATCCATACTCGGTCACCTTTGTGGGAGCCAGTAGACGCAATACCTGGGCGGTGCTGCGCCTCGAAGTGGCCGCCGAATCTCACCTGCGGAGAATCAAGTGACTGCAAACAAACGGGTCTTGGAAGACGCCACCTGTGTTGCAGGTTTCGGCGGTCTGTCTTCGTAATACTCCAAAACATGTGACAGAAAAAAGCACTTTGACGTTTTTTTGAAGTTTATTTTTCAGAATGACCAATAGCACTTGGCGGACTGCCACCACCCGTTTAAAGTCGGAAGTCCGCCTGCTGCGAAACCCCTCAAAAAACCGCCTTTAGCCCAATGTTTACGGGCACTTTCCATTTTCAGCGAAACGCGTCCTGACAATCCTCCCAACCGATCCCGCTTTGCGCCGTTTGCGTAATGAGCCAGGGCATCGCCGTTTTCACCGCGTCCTGCTTCACATTGAAATTGATCACGCCGTGGCGCCACAGCAGCATCAGCGTCAGCACACGCTGCGCGCTGGGGTTGCCCTTGAGCTTGCCCGCCCCGTCCTGTGCATCGATATCCCACAACGCCACCTGCAAGCCCTGGGCCTTGAAGAAGCCTTCGGCATCGGAGCGACGTTGACCGTCGGGCGGGCGAAACAGCGGTACATAATTTTCCGGCAATTTGCTTTTGACCAGCTCGACGCTGCGTCGCACCGAATCCTGCCAATCCTGCCAGTGACTATGGGAGCGGAACTCCCAGCCCTGCACGCCGATGCATTGCTGCGAGTACATCGCTTGCAGGCTCGCCACCGAGCGCTCGGCCAGACGCGCCTGAATATCCTTGCCGAGGACGAAGAACGTGCCGCTCATGTTCGATTTTCGCAGGTACTCGGCGACCCAGCCGGTGTTGTCGGGGGCGACGTTGGCCGCGCTGTCGAAGGTCAGCAAAAACAACCGGTCATGCATCGCATCGCCGTTGCGCTCGTAGTCGCCAAAACGATCGACTTCACTGCTGGTCTGCGGAAACAGAGCAGCCTTGCGCAATTGCTCGTCCAGGTACTGCGCGTGGAACAAACGGCTCGGCTCGGCCCACTTGATGTAGTAGCTCTCGTCGCTGACCTGGAACTTGGCCGCTTGCCCGCGCAGGGTTTCCATGTCCTCGACCAGGAAACAGAACGAAGCATCCTGATCACAGCTTTGCTGGGCGAAGTTGTAGTTGGTCAGCAGGCGCTGCCACAGACGCTGGCGCAGTTGGTTGACCGCTTCCAGATTGATCTTGCGCAACCCCAGGCGCTGGGCCAGTGCCGGTTCATCCAGCGACTCGCTGGCCAGCAGCACCCGTGCAAACATGAGGATTTCGCCCCGCGACGCTACGTCGAACAGGGTCGGGCTGGTGAGCTTTTCAGGCCAGGTGCTGCGATCAAACGTCGCCAGATCGCCCGGCGCCGCCAAGGCACCAAAGCTCAACAGCCAGGCTGAAAAAATAAAAACGATACGCAATGGGATGTCTCCATAACAAAACCCGCGCCGCACTATATATCGAGACGATCAAAAGAGCGCAGCCTCGCGTTGCTCGACAGCGGCTACACCTTGATTAACGCCTCTTCGGACGCTCCGCGTCCGCTTCGACGGTGACGCGGAGCGTCACTGGCTGCATTCCCACGCAGAGCGTGGGAACGATCACCGTCCGGCACCTATCACGTTGATAGCTGGAGTCATCCGGCTCTACCCCCTAGAATCGCGCCCACGATTACAGGAGACGACTTCATGCTGATGGTGATTTCACCCGCCAAGACCCTCGATTACGAAACACCGCCGGCAACCCAGCGCTTTACCCAGCCGCAGTACCTCGATCATTCCCAGGAATTGATCATGCAGCTGCGCGACCTGACACCGGCGCAAATCAGCGAGCTGATGCACGTCTCCGACAAGATCGGCGGGCTCAACGCCGCGCGTTTCGGCAGCTGGACGCCTGCGTTCACCCCGGAAAACGCCAAGCAAGCGTTGCTGGCTTTTAAAGGCGACGTGTACACCGGCCTGAATGCACAAACCTTCAGCGAAGCCGATTTCGACTACGCCCAACAGCATCTGCGCATGTTGTCCGGACTGTATGGCCTGCTGCGTCCCCTGGATCTGATGCAACCGTATCGGCTGGAGATGGGCACCAAACTGGCCAATGCCCGCGGCAAGGACCTGTATGCCTTCTGGGGCACGCGAATCAGCGAATGGCTGAACGAAGCCCTGGCCGATCAAGGTGATGACGTGCTGCTGAACCTGGCGTCCAAAGAGTACTTCTCGGCCGTCAAACGCAACGCCCTGAACGCACGCATCATCAATACCGACTTCAAGGACCTGAAGAACGGCCAGTACAAGATCATCAGTTTCTACGCGAAAAAAGCCCGCGGCATGATGAGCCGCTTCGTCATTGAAGAGCGCATCAACAACCCTGCCGACCTCAAGCAATTTGACGTTCAGGGTTACCGCTACAGCGCCGAGCAGTCCAAACCGGACAATCTGGTGTTCCTGCGCGATCACGCTCCCGAATAAAACCACTCTACGGCGCACGACATCCATAACCTCGTCGTGCGCCGACGGCCGATCGTCCAACAATTCCCCTTCCGTCTCGTCGTTTTATTGGCGTCAAAAATACATCACCTCGTTTTTTAACTTTAGTTTCACTCGACTTCGAACTTTTTTTTCAGTAGTGGCACTGAAAATTTTTATCGGTAGTGGCATAAAACTATCGAACTCGGTTATCACCCTATGTATCAAGGGTGAAACAGCAAGTGCCATCACAATGAAAGTAGTGCCATCTTTCTCAATATTTCAAAAAATTTCAGATTCCGCGATGAATGGGCTGGAACTATGTCCAGATGCGTCGTTCATACCACCGGTAACGATTATCAACGTGCTTGTACGAGATAACTTACGCAGACAAGCGATTCACGTAGCGAAGTTGTCACATTAACTTCTGAACATGAGTCACTTATTTGGACAACACACAAAGGACAGGAGATACGCATCATTAATATCACCTGCACGGCCAAGGCAGCGCCCCTATAAACGTGCTCACCTGAGCACCCAACCGCTTGATTTACGGGCTTTTTGCCTGGCATTGAGCGCGCTAGACCTTTGCACAAGCGTCCTCAGGCCAGAGGATCGGCTGCATAACAGGGCACGTCATAATAATAAGGCCTAGTTACGCACATCTTGAGTGCACTTATTTAGACACTCGAAACTTATGTATGTCTGCACACGGCATTGCGGCGCCTGTACGGCGCACTTTCGAGTGCACTATGACCGCAAAACACCATTAACTCCGGCCATCTAATGGCTCGTTGAATACAGTCTTGATAACAGTGAGGTAATTGCGATGCGCATCAGCATATTTGGTTTGGGTTACGTCGGCGCAGTGTGTGCCGGTTGCCTGTCTGCACGGGGCCATGACGTCGTTGGCGTCGATGTTGCCAAAGACAAAATCGATATGATCAACGCCGGCAAATCACCGATCGTTGAACCGGGCCTGGGCGAACTTCTGCGCAAGGGTATCGATACGGGCCGCCTGCGCGGCACCACCAACTTCGCCGAGGCGATTCGTGACACCGACTTGTCGATGATCTGCGTCGGTACGCCGAGCAAGAAAAACGGCGACCTGGAACTGAACTACATCGAAGCCGTGTGCCGCGAAATCGGTTTTGTCCTGCGCGACAAGACCACCCGCCACACCATCGTGGTTCGCAGCACCGTGTTGCCGGGCACCGTGGCTAACGTCGTAATCCCGATTCTGGAAGACTGCTCCGGCAAGAAAGCCGGTGTTGATTTCGGTGTTGCGGTGAACCCTGAGTTCCTGCGTGAAAGCACCGCGATCGCCGACTACGACCTGCCGCCAATGACCGTCATCGGCGAGTTCGACAAAGCATCGGGTGACGTTCTGCAATCGCTGTACGAAGAACTCGACGCACCGATCATCCGCAAGGACATCGCCGTTGCCGAAATGATCAAGTACACCTGCAACGTGTGGCACGCCACCAAGGTCACCTTCGCCAACGAGATCGGCAACATCGCCAAGGCTGTCGGCGTCGATGGCCGTGAAGTGATGGAAGTGGTCTGCCAGGACAAGACCCTGAACCTGTCCCAGTACTACATGCGCCCAGGTTTCGCGTTCGGCGGTTCTTGCCTGCCAAAAGACGTTCGCGCCCTGACCTACCGCGCCAGTTCCCTGGACGTGGAAGCGCCACTGCTGAACTCGCTGATGCGCAGCAACGAATCCCAGGTGCAGAACGCCTTCGACATCGTTTCCAGCCACGACAAACGCAAAGTGGCCCTGCTGGGTCTGAGCTTCAAGGCCGGCACCGATGACCTGCGCGAAAGCCCGCTGGTGGATCTGGCAGAAATGCTGATCGGCAAGGGTTTTGACCTGAGCATCTACGACAGCAACGTCGAATACGCCCGTGTCCACGGTGCGAACCGCGATTACATCGAGTCGAAAATCCCTCACGTCTCGTCGCTGCTCAACGCCGACTTCGACGACGTGATCAACAACTCCGACGTGATCATCCTCGGCAACCGTGACGAGAAATTCCGCGCCCTCGCGCAGAACGCCCCACATGGCAAGCAAGTGGTTGACCTGGTGGGCTTCATGTCCAAAGCCACCAGCGTCAGCGGCCGCACCGAAGGCATCTGCTGGTAATCCGGAATCCCGTCTCTGATACCGCGCTTTCGCGGATGAAACACCTGTAGGAGCACGGCTTGCCGGCGATAACGGACTTGAGATCGCCATCGCCGGCAAGCCGTGCTCCTACAGGGGCGCGGGGCTTGCAACTGACTTTAGGATTCCGATTATGCACAGGCTAAAGCACGGCCTTCTTCAGGCCGCCGGTTGGCTGTTTTACCTAAGTTTACTGATGGGCATCGCCATGGCGCTGCCTGCGTCCACGTTCGACTCCGAGTCGAAGGACTTCATTTTCCTGATCGGGTTCATCGGCATCTGGCGTTACTCGATGGGCGCCACGCACTTTCTGCGCGGCATGCTGTTTCTGTACGTGGTCTACCCGCACCTGCGGCGCAAAGTGCGCAAGCTGGGTAAAGCGGCAGACCCGTCCCACGTGTTTTTGATGGTCACCAGTTTCCGCATCGACGCGTTGACCACCGCGCAGGTTTACGCCTCGGTGATCCGCGAAGCCATCGACTGCGGCCTGCCGACCACCATGGTCTGCTCGATCGTGGAAATGTCCGATGAGCTGCTGGTGAAGAGCCTCTGGTCGCGGATGAACCCGCCGGCCCGGGTCAAACTCGACTTCGTGCGCATTCCCGGCACCGGCAAACGTGACGGCCTGGCCTACGGTTTCCGCGCCATCTCGCGCCACTTGCCGGACGACCGCGCCGTAGTGGCCGTGATCGACGGCGACACCGTGCTCGGCGAAGGCACGGTGCGCAAGACCGTGCCGTGGTTCCAGCTGTTCGGCAACGTCGGCGGCCTGACCACCAACGAGTTCTGCGAAGTGCGCGGCGGCTACATCATGAGCGAATGGCACAAGCTGCGTTTCGCCCAGCGCCACATCAACATGTGCTCGATGGCCCTGTCCAAGCGCGTATTGACCATGACCGGGCGCATGTCGGTGTTCCGTGCCACGGTGGTCACCAACCCGGAATTCATTGCCGACGTGGAAAGCGACTCGCTGCAACACTGGCGCCTGGGTCGTTTCAAGTTCCTTACCGGTGACGATAAGTCGAGCTGGTTCAGCCTGATGCGACTGGGCTACGACACCTTCTACGTGCCGGACGCCGCGATCAACACCGTGGAACACCCACCGGAAAAGAGCTTCATCAAGGCCAGCCGCAAGCTGATGTTCCGCTGGTACGGCAACAACCTGCGCCAGAACTCCCGTGCCCTGGGCCTGGGGATGAAACGCCTCGGCCTGTTCACGTCGGTGGTGCTGTTCGATCAGCGCGTGTCGATGTGGACGTCCTTGCTGGGCCTGACCGTGGCGCTGATTGCCAGCTTCAAATACGGCACCGCGTTCATCCTGGTTTACCTGCTGTGGATCGGCATTACCCGCCTGATCCTGACCGTGCTGTTGTCCCTCTCCGGTCACCGAATCGGCCCGGCCTACCCGGCGATTCTCTATTACAACCAGATCGTCGGCGCGCTAGTGAAGATCTACGTGTTCTTCCGCCTCGACCAACAGTCCTGGACTCGCCAGCCCACTTCTCTGACCCGTGATCTCGCCAGCTTTCAACGTTGGTTCAACACCTGGTCGTCTCGGACCATGACCTTCTCCGCCGGCAGCATTTTTGTCGCCGTGCTGCTGATGATGGTCTGACCGCCCCTCTATTGAATTAACCAGGAAATCGCCCCTATGAATACCGCCGTCAACGCCAATGTAGTGCATGAATCCGAAGCCCAGCGCCAACACGCCCGAGTGAAAATTCCGGCCAAGCTGCGATTCTTCGGTCCAGACCGGACGCCGGTTGAAGCCCGCGTCATCGACCTTTCCGCCGGTGGCCTGGCGTTCAACGCCGGGCAATTGCCGCTCAAAGCCGGCGATGTGTACAAGGCCCGCCTGCAATTCGT
Source organism: Pseudomonas sp. OV226 (assembly GCF_003148705.1). Classification (NCBI taxonomy): domain Bacteria; kingdom Pseudomonadati; phylum Pseudomonadota; class Gammaproteobacteria; order Pseudomonadales; family Pseudomonadaceae; genus Pseudomonas; species Pseudomonas sp. OV226. The sequence continues at coordinate 186,408 of NZ_QGGS01000006.1, forward strand.
CATCGACAACCTCGGCCTGGCCATGGACGTCGAATTGCAGGTCCGCTCCTATGATCGCGAGACCGGTCGTACCGGGTGTCAGTTCCAGAACCTGGAGCCGCGCGATATTTCCACCCTGCGTCACCTGATCACCTCTCACCTGGCCGGCGACATCGTCAGCATGGGTGAAATGCTGGCGACCCTGCAGCGCGACAACTTCACCAAGGCGCGCAAGGTCAAGGATGGCGGCCACGGCATGACCGCGTTCGGTCGTCTGCGTGCAGTGACCTTCAGCCTGGGGATTTTCATCGTCGGCGTGGCGGCGTTCGGCTTCATTTTCAAATCGGTGTACGGCATGTACTTCGTCAGCCACGCCCAGGCCGGCCTGGTCAGCGTGCCCGGCATGAACATCACCATGCCGCGTGACGGCACCGTGCAAAGCCTGATCAAAGCCGACGGCGTTGCCGCCAAGGGCGCACCACTGGCAACGTTCAGCACCAGCATGCTCGACGTGCTCAAAGGTCATCTGGACGAAGATCAACTGCAACCGGCCAAGGTTGAAGAACTGTTCGGCAAGCAAATGACCGGCACCCTGACCTCGCCGTGCGATTGCACCGTGGCGCAACAACTGGTTGCCAACGGTCAGTACGCCAGCAAGGGCGACGTGATCTTCCAGTTGGTGCCACGCAACAGCGAAGCCAACGTTGAAGCCCGCTTCTCCTATCGCCAGTTCCGCGACGTGCGCCCGGGCACCCCGGTCAGCTTCCAGATCGCCGGCGAAGACAAAACCCGCACCGGCAAAATCGTCAGCAGCACCAGCCTGAAAAGCGCTGACCTGTCATCCGACATCCGCGTACTGATCCAGCCTGACGAAGCCCTGGACAGCAGCCTCGCCGGTCGCCCGGTCGAAGTGAACAGCGATCGTGGCCCGAACCTGAACTGGCTGATCGACAAAGCCATGGCTGCCGGTCTTTAAATCGAGGACATGCCTGTGACTATCATCAGCCTCCTGAGAACACCGAGATCCCTGTGGGAGCGGGCTTGCCCGCGATGGGATCACTGCGGTGTTTCTGAAGAACCGCGTCAAGCGAATCGCGGGCAAGCCCGCTCCCACAGGGGTTATATGGTGTGCTCGCTGGCGCTGGCAGTCAGCCTGGCCGGTTGCGCCGGCCTGCCCGACCAGCGTCTGGCCAACGAAGCCCTCAAGCGCGGCGACACGGCGCTGGCTCAGCAGAACTACAAACAACTGGCCGACCTGGGCTACAGCGAGGCGCAAGTGGGCCTGGCCGATATCCAGGTCGACAGCCGTGACCCGGCGCAGATCAAGCAAGCCGAGGCGACTTATCGCGCCGCAGCCGACGTCTCGCCGCGAGCGCAGGCCCGCCTCGGTCGCCTGCTGGTGGCCAAGCCGGGCTCTACCGAAGCCGAACAGCACGAAGCCGAAGGCCTGTTGAAAAAAGCCTCGGCCAATGGCGAAGGCAACACCCTGATCCCGCTGGCCATGCTCTACCTGCAATACCCGCACAGTTTCCCGAACATCAACGCGCAGAAACAGATCAGCCAATGGCGCGCCGAAGGCAAACCGGAAGCGGGTCTGGCGCAAGTGCTGCTCTACCGCACTCAAGGCACCTACGACCAACATCTGGATGAAGTCGCCAGCATCTGCAAAGCCGCCCTGAACACCACCGACATCTGCTACGTCGAACTGGCCACGGTTTATCAGAAACAGGCCAAGCCCGAGCAACAGGCCGAGCTGATCAAGCAGATGCAAGCCGCACACGCCCGCGGCACCGTCTCCGCGCAGCGGGTGGACAGCGTCGCCCGTGTGCTCGCTGATTCGAGCCTGGGCAAAACCGACGAGAAAACCGCGCAGTCACTGCTCGAACCCATCGCCCCGGGCTACCCGGCGTCGTGGGTCACGCTCGCGCAATTGCTCTATGACTTCCCCGAACTGGGCGATCTCGACCAGATGATGAAGTACCTGGACAACGGTCGCGCCGCCGACCAGCCGCGCGCCGAACTGTTGCTGGGCAAGCTCTACTACGAAGGCAAAATGGTCCCGGCCGACGCCAAGGTCGCCGAAGAACATTTCCAGAAAGCCGTCGGCCGCGAAGTCGCCGCCGATTACTACCTCGGCCAGATCTACCGCCGCGGTTACCTGGGCAAGGTCTATTCGCAAAAAGCGCTGGACCACCTGCTGACCGCTGCACGCAACGGTCAGAACAGCGCCGACTTTGCCATCGCCCAGCTGTTTTCCCAAGGCAAGGGCACCCGGCCCGACCCGCTGAACGCTTATGTCTTCAGCCAATTGGCCAAGGCTCAGAACACCCCGCAAGCCACTGAGCTTGCGCAAACACTCGAAGCACAACTGCCGCCTGCCCAGCTCGCCGAGGCCCAACGCCTGTTGAAACAAGAACAGGCCGTTCGCGGGTCCTTGAGCCAGAACACGCTGGAACTGCATGCCCTGCAAGAAGAAGACGGCGAGGAATCCCTATGAAGTTGAATCCATTCATGAAGGCCGGCATCGGCCTCACGTTCGCGCTGATCTGGTCTTGCCCGACACTGGCCGCGATCACTGAAACCAAAAACTTCGGCCTCGAAGTGAAAGTCACCGGCCAGTCCGAAGACGACAGCGACCTGGGCACCCAGAGCGGTGGCGACGTCAACGGCGTCGGCCTCGACCTGCGTCCGTGGATCTATGGCGAGAGCGGCGCGTGGAGCGCCTACGCCATGGGCCAGGCCGTGACCGCCACTGACATCATCGAGACGGATACCTTGCAAGGGACCGCCGGCGACGGCACCACGCCGACCACCAACGATGATCGCAAGACCAAGAAAAACTACCTGGCGATGCGCGAATTCTGGGTCGGTTACAGCGGCCTCACGCCGTATCCGGGCGAGATGCTCAAGTTCGGTCGCCAACGTCTGCACAATGCTGACGGCCAATGGCGCGACACCAACATCGAAGCCCTGAACTGGACCTTCGACACCACCCTGTTGCGCGCCAACGTCGGTGTCGCCGAACGCTTCAGCGAGTACCGCACCGACCTCACGGAACTGGCCCCCAAAGACAAGGATCGCCTGCACGTCTACGCCGACGCGGAGTATCAGTGGACGCCGGGCAACTGGGTCGGCATTCGGGGTCATCACACCCACGATGACGGCAAGCTCGACTACCCGCAACCGGGTGTACCCACCGATTCGCTGGACAAAAAACAGAACGGCGACATCAGCTGGCTGGGCCTGACCGCCGACAGCGACGCCTACAACTGGCGCAACACCAACACCGTCAATTACTGGGGCAGCATCACCGGCATGAGCGGCGACACCGACACGGTCAACCCGCTGAACGCCAACGGTACGCCTCCGGCCGAAGCCAAGCGCGGTCAAGACCTCAATGGCTGGGCCACGGATGTCGGCGTGCGTCTGCGCCTCGATCCGCAATGGCAAGTCGGTGCCGCCTATGCCCGCGCCAGTGCCGAGTACGAACAGAACGGCCTGGAAAGCAACCGCTCGAACTACACCGGTACCCGTTCGCGGGTTCACCGTTTCGGCGAAGCCTTCCGCGGTGAAATGCAGAACATGCAGACCGCGACCCTGTTCGGTTCGTGGATGCTCAACGACGAATACGACGCCAGCCTGATCTACCACAAATTCTGGCGCGTCGACGGCAACAAGCCGATCGGCAGCAACGGCATCAACGCGGTCGAGAACAACACCGACGACCCGACCGGCGCGATTCTCTCCACCACTTCCCTGCCGCTGAACGATGGCGAAAAAGACCTCGGTCAGGAAATGGACCTGGTCGTGACCAAGTACTTCAAGCAAGGCCTGTTGCCGGCGGCGTTGAGCCAGTCGATCGACGAGCCTTCGGCACTCGTGCGTTTCCGTGGTGGTGTGTTCAAGCCGGGTGATGCGTACGGCAAGGAAGTCGATTCGTACATGCATCGCGCGTTTATCGACGTGATCTGGCGCTTCTGATGCGAACCGCGAAGGGAGTGCCCGACATGAACAATTCGAAGCGAGGTTCGCTCACCTTGCTGGCCAGCGCGATGTTGCTGGCCAGTGCGGCTGCCTTCGCCAATGTGGAGCCGGTCACACCCGTCCAGAAAGGACACCCGGCGACCCTTGCCAAAGGTTTGCAACAAGCCAAGACCTACACCGTCAGCAGCGCGCCGACCGCGCCGCTGGAACTGGCCAAACCAAAACTGCCGGACCTGTCCGGTTACACCGCCGAAGCCATTGCCGCGAAGATCGTGCGCAGCAAGGCCGGCAAAATCAGCGTGCGCCGGATGATGCAGGAAGACGCCCTGAAGGACTTCATCGGCGGTGACAACAAGATGGCCGAGTGGGTGGTGCGCCAGCACGGTATCCCGCAGGCAATCTTCGTCGACGACGGCTACATGAACCTCAAGGACCTGGCGAAGAAACTGCCCAAGCAGTACTTCAGCGAAACCTCGCCGGGTGTGTTCCTGGCGAAGTTGCCGATCGTGGTCGGCCGTCACGGCATTCTTGAAATCGACAAGCAGACCCAGGAATTGCGCCTGTCGCAAGAAGCCGGTTCGTTCCTGGTCAACGACGGCCAGCTGTTTGTGCGTGACACCAAAATCACTGGCTGGCGCGAAAAGGACAACGGCCCGGCGACGTTCACTTCGCCCAAGGAATTCCGTCCGTTCCTGCTGTCCTGGGGCGGCACCGAGACCTACATCGCCAACAGCAAGATCGCCAGTTTCGGCTATGCCAACAGTAAGTCCTATGGCGTGAGTATTTCCCAATACACGCCGAACATGGCCAAGGTCCTTAAGCGCCCTGAACCGACCGGCTGGATCGTCGGTTCCGAGTTCTCGGACATGTGGTACGGCTTCTACTGCTACGAGACCCGCGACTTCGTGGTCAAGGGCAACACCTACAAAGACAACATCGTCTACGGCATCGACCCGCACGACCGTTCCCACGGTCTGATCATTGCCGACAACACCGTCTACGGGACCAAGAAGAAGCACGGGATCATTATTTCCCGTGAGGTCAACGACAGCTTCATTTTCAACAACCGCAGCTACGACAACCACCTCTCGGGGCTGGTGATCGACCGTAACAGCGTGAATAACCTGATTGCCTACAACGAGATCTACAAGAACCACACCGACGGCATCACCCTCTACGAGAGTGCCGACAACCTGATCTACGGCAACAAGGTAATCAGTAACAAACGCCACGGCATCCGCATTCGTAACAGCGTGAACATTCGCCTCTACGAAAACCTGTCCATGGCCAACGGCCTGACCGGCGTCTACGGCCACATCAAAGACCTGAGCGACACCGATCGGGACATCAAGCTCGACCCGTTCGACGCCCAGGTGTCCTTGATCGTGGTCGGCGGTGAACTGGCCGGCAACGGCAGCGGCCCGCTGTCCATCGACTCGCCGTTGAGCGTCGAGTTGTATCGCGTGTCCATGCTCTCTCCGACCAAAGCCAGCGGCATCAGCTTCAGCGGCATTCTCGGCGAGCGTCAGGATGAAATTCTCGACCTGCTGGTGCGCCAGCAGAAAGCCGTGCTGATCGACCCTGTCGAACGCCAGACCGAAATGCGGGACTGAGGATTATTTTATGCACCCACACTTGATCAAATTACTCAGCCTGTCGGCCTTGACCGCCGGCATTCTCGCGGCCAGCCATGGTGTTCGCGCGGATGAAATCCAGGCTCCAAAGTTCAGCGCCGAACCGTGCTGCAACCTGTGCCCCGAAGCGCACGACGCGAAGAACTACACCACGCGCTATCAGCAGAACTTCACCACGCTGGTGCAGGCCCAGGGCGACTGGCTGTTCCGGACGCAGGAAGACTTGCGCACCGAATTCGACACCACTCCCGCCGGCTACAAACGCATGAAAGAGCTGCACGATGCGTTCAAGAGCAAAGGCGTGGAGCTCGTTGTTGTTTATCAACCCACTCGTGGCCTGGTGAATCGCAACAAGCTCAACCCGCAAGAAAAGGCCCAGTACGATTTCGACAAGGCGCTGAAGAACTACAAGGGCATGCTCGGTCGTTTCGCCGCCATGGGTTACGTGGTGCCGGACCTCTCGCCGCTGACCAACGAATCGCTGCCCGACACCTTGCCGGCCCACGATTTCTACTTCCGCGGCGACCAGCACTGGACACCGTATGGCGCCCAGCGCACGGCGAAAATCGTCGCCGAAAAGGTCAAGCAGATTCCGGCCTTCGCCGGCATTCCCAAGCGTGAATTCGAGACCCACAGGTCGGGTCGCATGGGCAAGACCGGAACGTTGCACAACATGGCCGGTCAACTTTGTGGCACCAGCTACGCGATCCAGTACATGGATCAGTTCACCACCGAGCCCAAGGGCGAAGCCGCCGACGGCGACCTGTTCAGTGATGCCGGCAACCCGGAAATCACCCTGGTCGGCACCAGTCACAGTGGCAAGAACTACAACTTCGCCGGTTTCCTCGAAGAGGCCATCGGCGCCGACATCCTCAACGTGGCGTTCCCCGGCGGTGGCCTGGAAGGTTCGATGCTGCAATACCTGGGCAGCGAAGAGTTCCAGACCAAGCCGCCGAAAATCCTGATCTGGGAATTCTCGCCGCTCTATCGCCTCGACCAGGAAACCATCTACCGCCAGATGATGGCGCTGCTGGACAACGGTTGCGAAGGCAAGGATGCACAGATGTCCGGCAGCGCCACGCTGAAACCGGGCAAGAACGAATTGATGGTCAACAGCAACAACCTGAACCTGCAAAACAGCAGCCACCAGGTCGACATCCGCTTCGCCGATCCATCGGTGAAAACCCTGCACGCCACCCTCTGGTACATGAACGGTCGCCACGAGGACATCAAGATCGATAAACCGGAAACCTCCGACACCGACGGGCGTTTCGCCTTTGAGTTGCGCACGGACGAAGACTGGGCCTCGCAGAACTTGCTGGCCGTTGAAGTCCAAGGCCCTGAAGCCGGTGCCGCACCACAAAAAGTCGAAGCGAAAATCTGCAAACGCAACGTGTTCCCGAGTGCCGAGCAGCGTACTGCTTCGGTCGGGCAATGAGGTCTGCTATGCGAAATCCGAAATTGAAGAATCTGTTGGCACCGACGCTGTTGAGCCTGGCGATGTTCGCCGGTGCCACCCAAGCCGCCGCGCCCCTGCGTCCGCCCCAGGGTTACTTCGCGCCGATTGAAAAAGTCAAAACCGGCGACAGCAGCGAAGGGTGTGATGCGATGCCGACGCCGTACACCGGCTCACTGCAATTTCGCAGCAAGTACGAAGGCTCGGACAAGGCCCGCGCGACCCTGAACGAGCAATCGGAAAAGGCCTTCCGTGACAGCACCGCCGACATCACCAAAATCGAACGCGGCACCAGCAAGCGTGTGATGCAGTTCATGCGTGACGGTCGCCCGGAACAACTGGAATGCACACTCAACTGGCTCACCGCCTGGGCCAAGGCCGATGCCTTGATGTCCAAGGACTTCAACCACACCGGCAAGTCCATGCGCAAATGGGCGCTGGGCAGCATGGCGTCGTCGTACATTCGCCTGAAGTTCTCCGACTCGCATCCGCTGGCCAACCATCAGCAAGAGTCGCAGTTGATCGAAGCCTGGTTCAGCAAAATGGCCGATCAGGTGGTCAGCGACTGGGACAACCTGCCGCTCGAACAAACCAACAACCACTCGTACTGGGCGGCCTGGTCGGTGATGGCAACGTCCGTCGCCACCAACCGTCGCGACCTGTTCGATTGGGCGGTCAAGGAATACAAGGTCGGCGCCAATCAGGTCGACGCCCAAGGCTTCCTGCCGAATGAACTCAAGCGTCAGCAACGCGCCCTCGCCTACCACAACTATGCCCTGCCGCCACTGGCGATGATCGCCAGTTTCGCTCAGGTCAACGGTGTGGACTTGCGCCAGGAAAACAACGGCGCACTGAAACGCCTGGGTGATCAAGTGCTGGCCGGGGTGAAAGACCCGGACATCTTCGAGAAGAAGAACGGCAAGGAACAGGACATGACCGATCTGAAGATCGACTCGAAATTCGCCTGGCTTGAACCGTTCTGCACGCTCTACACCTGCGCGCCGGATGCGCTGAAGAAGAAGCACGGGATGCAGCCGTTCAAGTCCTTCCGCCTCGGCGGCGACCTGACCAAGGTCTACGACCCGGCCAATGAAAAAGGCAACAAGGGTTCTTAGCGGCAAACACAAAAAGCCTGTAGGAGCCGAGCTTGCTCGCGATGACTGAGTGTCAGTCGACATCGATGTTGAATGTCAGACCGCTATCGCGAGCAAGCTCGGCTCCTACAGGGTGCAAGGCATGAATTGAGTGTAATGCCCCCGGATTTTCGTGGGGGGTTTGGGGGGGCCGTTGGCCCTTGACTGTTGATTAAACATGGAGAGATCAGGATGGTATTTTCATCCAATGTGTTCCTGTTTCTGTTCTTGCCGATCTTTCTCGGCTTGTACTACTTGAGCGGAATACGCTATCGCAACCTGCTGCTGCTGATCGCCAGTTACGTGTTCTATGCCTGGTGGCGCGTGGACTTCCTGGCGCTGTTCGCCGCCGTCACGCTGTGGAATTACTGGATCGGCCTGAAAGTCGGTGCCGCCGGCGTGCGCACCAAACCGGCCCAACGCTGGCTGCTGCTCGGCGTGGCCGTCGACCTGTGCATCCTTGGCTACTTCAAGTACGCCAACTTCGGCGTCGACAGCATCAACGCGATGATGACGTCGGTCGGTCTGTCGCCGTTCATCCTGACCCACGTGCTGCTGCCGATCGGGATCTCGTTCTACATTTTCGAGTCCATCAGCTACATCATCGACGTCTACCGTGGCGACACCCCGGCGACCCGCAATCTGATCGACTTCGCGGCGTTCGTGGCGATCTTCCCGCACCTGATTGCCGGCCCGGTATTGCGCTTTCGTGACCTCGCCGACCAATTCAACAACCGCACCCACACCCTGGACAAATTCTCCGAGGGCTGCACGCGGTTCATGCAGGGTTTCATCAAGAAAGTCTTCATCGCCGACACCCTCGCGGTCGTGGCCGACCATTGCTTCGCCTTGCAAAACCCGACCACGGGCGATGCCTGGCTCGGGGCGCTGGCCTACACCGCGCAACTGTATTTCGACTTCTCGGGCTACAGCGACATGGCCATCGGCCTGGGCTTGATGATGGGTTTCCGCTTCATGGAAAACTTCAAGCAGCCGTACATCAGCCAGTCGATCACCGAGTTCTGGCGGCGCTGGCACATCAGCCTGTCCACCTGGCTGCGTGACTACCTGTACATCACGCTGGGCGGTAATCGCAAAGGCACGTTGATGACCTATCGCAACCTGTTCCTGACCATGCTGCTCGGTGGTCTGTGGCACGGCGCGAACATCACCTACATCGTCTGGGGTGCGTGGCACGGCATGTGGCTGGCGATTGAAAAAGCCCTGGGCCTGAACACTTCGCCGCGCAGCATCAACCCGATCCGCTGGGCCCTGACTTTCCTGCTGGTGGTGATGGGCTGGGTGATCTTCCGTTCGGAAAACCTGCACGTCGCCGGCCGTATGTACGGCGCGATGTTCAGCTTCGGTGAATGGTCGCTGTCGGAACTCAACCAGGCCAGCCTCACCGGCCTGCAAGTGGCAACCCTGGTGGTGGCTTACGTGACGCTGGCGTTCTTCGGCATCCGTGATTTCTACACCAACCGTCCGCCGGAGAAGACCAAGCCTGCCGTCAACGTCGAGACCGATGGTCCTGCCGCTGCGACCCCTGGAATGATCAAAGCCGTACCGGGCGACAACCCGGCCAGCATCCATCAACCGGGTTACACCGTCGGCGTCGAAGCCACCGTGCAACCGGCCTACTGGACCGCTGACTGGTCGCGTTATGTGATGCGCGCCCTGGTGCTGCTGCTGTTCATCGCTTCGATTTTCAAACTCTCGGCGCAAAGCTTCTCGCCGTTCCTTTACTTCCAGTTCTGAGGGATCTGACCATGACCCGCTCATTACGCATCTTCTACATCGCCTTGTTCCTGTTGACCCTGTTGGTCTTGGGCCTGTGGTCCACGCGCAGCTTCTTCGGTTTCAGCACCAGTGCCGACACCACGGTGCTCAACGGCCGCTGGACCAAAGCCGTGGAGACGCACTACGACGACGAGTTTCCGATCAAGCGCCTGGGCACCAACCTCTGGGCCGCGCTGGATTTCAAACTGTTCAACGAAGGTCGTCCGGGCGTTGTGCTCGGTCGCGATCAGTGGCTCTACAGCGATGAAGAGTTCCACCCGGTCGTCAACGAAGAGCTGAACCTGCAAGGCAACTACGCGCTGGTCGAAGGCGTGCGCCAGACCCTCAAGGCCAAAGGCGTGCAACTGGTGATGGCGGTGGTGCCGGCCAAGGTGCGCTTGTACCCGGAACACGTGGGTGAGGTGAAACCGGCCAGCATCCACGCCAACCTCTACAAGGATTTCCACCAGCGCCTGGCCGCCGACCGGATTCCTGCGCCGGACCTGCTCGGCCCGCTGCAACAGGCAAAACAGAACGGTCAGCAAGTGTTCTTGCGCACCGACACCCACTGGACCCCGGAAGGCGCCGAGATCGCCGCCAACCGTCTGGCCAGGACCATTGCCGACAAATACCCGCTAAGCGGCGAGCCGCAAAACTTCGTCACCCAAGCGGCAGAGAACATCACGCACAAGGGTGACTTGCGCCTGTTCCTGCCACTGGACCCGCTGTTCGAAAACCTGATGCCGGCACCGGAGCCTTTGCAAAAGCGCAACACCGTGGCCGCTGAAGATCAACCGGCCGGTGACGACGCCCTGTTCGCCAACACCGAAGTGCCGGTGGCCCTGATCGGCACCAGCTACAGCGCCAACCCGAACTGGAACTTCGTCGGTGCGCTGAAACAAGCGCTGCACAGCGACGTGGTCAATTACGCCGAAGACGGTCACGGCCCGATTCTGCCGATGCTCAGCTACCTGAAAAGCGATGCTTTCAAGAACAGCCCGCCACAGGTGCTGATCTGGGAGTTTCCTGAACGCTATCTGCCTGTGAACAACGAAATCGGTGACGCCGACCCGCAGTGGGTCGCAGAGCTCAAAGAAGCCGGCGCTCGAACCGGGCTGGGTGGAAGCGTCGCGAGCGAAGGCAAGACAAGGCAAAAACAGGCAAGGACGCGGAGTTTACGGGCTGTAAATGAGCAGTCCGAGCCTGTTTTTAACGCCGGATTGCCGAGCGCAGCAGCTTCCACCCAGTCCGGCCAACAAAACGTAGCTGCAAACACTACATCCGAGACGCCCGACCGGGCGCAAAACTGAAAGAGAGAGGTACACCATGACTTTCACTACGACTACTCCTCGCCGTCTCGCCAAGACCTTTGCTCTCGTCGCTGGCATGAGCGTGCTGTCCATGTCCGCCTTCGCCGGCGACGCCGCACTTTACGGTCCGACTGCACCGAAAGGTTCGACCTTCGTGCGTGTCTACAACGCCAGCAACGCTGAAGTCAGCGCCACGGTTGGCAGCACCAGCCTGAGCGACGTTGCGCCGCTGGCCAGCACCGACTTCAGCTTCATGCCGGGCGGCGATTACAGCGCCAAGGTCGGCAGCCAGACCCTGCCGGTGAAACTGGCCGGTGATCACTATTACACCCTGGTCAACAACGCCGCCGGCGCGCCGCAGTTGATCGAAGAACCGCCGTTCAAGAACAAGCAGAAGTCCCTGGTGCGTCTGCAGAACCTGAGCGACAAGTCCCTGACCCTGAAGACCGCCGACGGCAAGACTGACGTGGTGCCAAGCGTGGCCGCCAAGGGCCGTGGCGAGCGTGAGATCAACCCGGTGAAAGTCAGCCTGGCGCTGTTTGAAGGCGACAAGAAAGTTGGCGACGTCAAACCGGTTGCCCTGGAACGCGGTGAAGCCGCCGTGCTGTACGTCACCGGCACCGGCAGCAGCCTGTCGCCAGTCTGGGTAAAACGCCCCGTCTCGACGCGCTAACACATTCATCAGGACGGAGATCCCCCTGTAGCAGCTGGCGAAGCCTGCGTCCGACTGCGCAGCCGTCGCAATCCAGACAACTCGGTTTTTCTGAATGACCGCGTTGAACGGATTGCGACGGCTGCGCCGCCGAACGCAGCCTCGCAGGCTCGGCAGCTGCTACATCGGTGAAACGGCCTGGTTACGGAATAAAAACAAGAGTGAAACGACAGAACGTTCGTAGCTCTAACCAATCGATTTTAAAGGAGTAACAACATGATTCCGGTGATCTTGTCAGGTGGTAGCGGCTCACGTCTTTGGCCGCTTTCGCGTAAACAGTTTCCCAAGCAATTCCTCGCCCTGACCGGCGAACACACGCTGTTCCAGCAAACCCTGGAACGCCTGGTGTTCGAAGGCATGGACACGCCGATTGTGGTCTGCAACAAAGACCACCGCTTCATCGTCAACGAACAGTTGGCCAACCGCAAACTGGAAACCCAGCGCATCCTGATGGAGCCCTTCGGTCGCAACACAGCGCCGGCCGTGGCCCTGACCGCGATGATGCTGGTCAATGAAGGTCGCGACGAGTTGATGCTGGTGCTGCCGGCCGACCACGTACTGGAAGACCAGAAAGCCTTGCAACGCGCCCTGGCCCTGGCCACCGTCGCGGCTGAAAACGGTGAAATGGTGCTCTTCGGCGTGCCGGCCACCAAGCCGGAAACCGGCTACGGCTACATCAAATCCACCAACGATTCGCTGTTGCCGGAAGGCGTGAGCCGCGTCTCGCACTTCGTCGAAAAACCCGATGTGAAACGCGCCACCGAGTTCGTCGAGTCCGGCGGTTACTTCTGGAACAGCGGCATGTTCCTGTTCCGTGCCAGCCGCTTCCTCGAAGAACTGAAGAAGCACGATCCGGACATCTACGACACCTGCCTGCTGACCCTCGAACGCAGCCAGCAGGACGCCGACTCCATCACCTTCGACGAAGCCACTTTCGCCTGCTGCCCGGACAATTCCATCGACTACTCGGTGATGGAAAAAACCCAGCGCGCCTGCGTGGTGCCGTTGACCGCTGGCTGGAGCGATGTCGGTTGCTGGTCGTCGCTGTGGGAAGTGAATGAAAAGGACGCCAACGGCAACGTCACCAAAGGCGACGTGGTCATTCAGGACAGCAAAAACTGCATGATCCACGGCAATGGCAAACTGGTGTCGGTGATCGGCCTGGAAAACATCGTGGTGGTCGAAACCAAGGACGCCATGATGATTGCGCACAAGGACTCGGTCCAAGGCGTGAAACAGATGGTCAACACCCTCAACGAGCAGGGCCGCAGCGAAACCCAGAACCACTGCGAAGTCTATCGTCCGTGGGGTTCCTACGACTCGGTGGACATGGGCGGTCGCTTCCAGGTCAAGCACATTTCGGTCAAGCCGGGCGCCTGCCTGTCGCTGCAAATGCACCACCACCGTGCGGAACACTGGATCGTGGTCAGCGGCACCGCTGAAGTGACCTGCGACGAAAACGTGTTCCTGCTGTGCGAGAACCAGTCGACTTACATCCCGATTGCCTCGGTCCACCGTTTGCGCAACCCGGGCAAGATTCCACTCGAGATCATCGAAGTGCAATCGGGCAGCTATTTGGGTGAAGACGATATCGAGCGCTTTGAGGATATCTACGGTCGATCGACACCGGTCGAGCGCGGCGTGTCGGTGAAAACCATCGCGCAGTAAGCGTTCAGCAAAATAAAAGCCCCCGTCCAGCCCGCTGCGTTCCCTATCCGCAGCGGGTTGGGCGGGGGCTTTTTTATTTGGATCGGCTTCTTTTGCGCACGCGTGTTGCCGGTGCGACGGCTGGCTCTGGGGTATCAAATCCTGCGGCCAGCAGACGCATTGCCAATGGGCTTGGTGAGTTCGATGGCGGCTCCACTGAACCAGTAAAAGGCGATTGGGCAGTCGTCAAAGCAGGCATCGTCGATGACCTGGCAATAACCGTTGGCGGACCTTCAACGGTTGATGCCTGAAAGCTGCTCAGCTGTCTGTACTGCATTTGTGTCTGGGCTTCCGACACTTCCATATACCGTCCCACAGTCTGCACCATGGTCCCCAATGCACTCAGTGCCGGGCGTCGAGAGAACGACGCCAGTTTCCCCACGCCCTTCAGACCTTTAGCCACGGCATCGCGTCGATCCGCCAGAACCTGCGGATCCTCGACCGGACTGTTGAAGGCGACCGACATCGGGCCCATGACGCGGCTTGTTGTTTGCTCTCCCACTACAGTGTTCATCACCCCCGAAATGAGCTCCCCAGAGTGATACAGCACCGCCCCGGAGGGTGCCGCCGTCTGGGTCCTTGCCGCGGCAATGACATGAGCTTGATGGGTGTTGGTGAACGCTATGTTGCCGCCTTCACCCAACTGCGCGAGGGCTATCGGAATCTGCTGGCGATAAGCCAGAGTCGATGGGTCCTGGCTGTCCGCAAAATAATTGCGGATGGGTTGCATGCCAGACGCTTGAAGTGGGTAAACGACGCCCTCGTTGGCAAGATCGTGATAAACACCATCCTTTGGTTTTTGATCAGGTGTGGGCACTAGACCATCGACATCCTTATAGAACAACGGATTGTTGCGCATCGCCCGGTATCGACTCAGCCCATCGATGTTTCCCCCAGGATCCGGATTGATCCATCGTTGCAACCAGGCGGCGTAATACCTGTACCCGTAGTAATCGAGCCCTGTAGCATCACGCTCCTTGCCCGAATACCGAACGGTTTTGTAGTCAGCGTCAATCGCATTCCCGCCCGCAAACCAAGCGGTCTCACCAAAGGGATAAAAAATTTCCCGGCTGATGATTTGAGCATCGCCAGACAGTTCCACGGTGCATGAGCCCAGATGATCGACCAAGTAGTTCCGATACTGATCGTTGCAGCCGGACGGAGGGTCGCTCTCCCAGTGCAACACCCGAACGGTATTCAGGCCGGCCTGTGCGGCGATGACCTCCAGCCTCTCCCCGGTGCCACTGTCGGTACGCAGTTCCAGCCCCGGTAAGTAGCGCACTTCGGCTATTACGGCTCGAGCGTTGGTCTGCAACGAGCGGATTTTGCGTACCCGCAGGCCACCGCCATCGTAGAGATAGGACTCAACGTCATTGCCTCCGGTATCGCGTTCCACCGGGCTGACCGATTGCAATTGGTTACGCAGATCCCACGTCAAAAAACGCCCTTGATCCAGTTCCAGCAAATTGCCGTTGGCGTCGAATGCCGCGGCGATTTCTTCCTCGGTCGGCGGTTCGCCGTTGCGCCAGGGTAGGCAACGATTGCTGTACCGGGCGGCTTGCAGATCACGTCCAGGACTTTGCACACCGACATGTGTCAGCTTCAGCAGGTTGCCGCCGTCGTCGTAACTGTAAGTCTGATGGTAGTTGCCGAGCGCGGCCGGATCGTTACGCCCGACGGACTCCGGCCCCTGATTGGGAGCGCCCGCCTCCCAGCCAGTCGCCGCGATCAATTGATACAGACTGTCGTAGGTAAATCGACTGACGGGTTCGATGCGTTGATTGTTGAAGTAACGCACCGGCAACGCCTTGTCTTCGATGCTCAGCACATTGCCCATTCGGTCGTAGGCGTAGAACAGGTGTTGCAGCAAGCCACTGTGATCGCTGTGCGCCCGGCGCTCGATCAAACGTCCGTCTTTCGGAGAATACTTGAGGGTCGTCTGTACGTTGTTACCCGCCACTTCGCGAGTGATCTGTCCTTGAGCGTTGTATTCGATTCCACTCACCAGTGTTTGGCCGGACGGCTTGCCTGCGAGCTTCAAGGCACATTGACGTAGTCGACCATCAAGGGTGTAGCCAAAGGTCTGACAGTTCTGCCTGGCATCGACTGAGTCCAGCACATTTCCCTGCGGACCGAACCGCCACGTCGAAACAGCGCCATCGCCTGGCTCCAACAATTCATCGCGATCAGCAATCGGCTCTGGCCAATCAGGGGCGACGGCATCCAGAGAGAAGTGTTGAACGTGTCTTGAGCATTGGCCGGTGATCGCAAACGCCTCAAACAATACGGTCCCGCCGGGGCCATCCCGTCGAATCAGTTGCCCGGACAAGTTGCGATCCTGATGCCCCTGACCGGGACGACCATATTCCATGCGCTCGGCACAACGTCGTGGCGCGGTGGCGAGGTGTTCAAACACCGTCACCGGACGCAGCAGTTCGTCGTATTCAACCACGCGTCGTCTGCCGCGACTGTCCCAGCCTTGCAGCACTTCATTGGCCAGTCCGACGAGATTGATCTGCGAGCCGGCATCCACGCTGAGCGTCGATACGGCAACATCGGACAGCGAATACGCCGTCACGAGATTGGCGGGCGCCAAGGGGTCTTGTTCCCGTAATTCCCAAAGCCGGGGGTCCCACTGCATGATCGCGTGCCCGGCGGCATTGTAGAGCGTGCGGTTGATGCGTGCCTGAGTCGGCTCGCCTTCAACCTCGCGCCAATAATCAATGGAAAGGATCGGCAGCTTTCGCGGGTCGACGACCGACACGGTGGGAGTTTTATAGTGCATGCCGGCGTGCCCCTGTGAGCCAGTGGTGAGCTAATCGCTTGTGGCGCGAGCCGGCTACTGTCAGAAATTACAGTTCCGACCAATGGCAACAGCGCTTGATCCACGAATGTCCATTCGCGCAGCCCTTCGGTAGGATGGAGGCCATGAGTTCAAGGAGCGTACACACATGTTCATCGGCGTCCTGCTGGTCATCACCTGGCTGATCCTGCTGCTGCGCTACCCGTCCAAGGCGTTTCCAGTGTCCGTGGCAGCCGCCGTCGGTTTGGGCCTGGTGGCCATGTGGGTGATCTGGCTGGACAACCGCGAGATCAAGCAACTGGCGC
The DNA here is from genome assembly GCF_003148705.1 of Pseudomonas sp. OV226. Classification (NCBI taxonomy): domain Bacteria; kingdom Pseudomonadati; phylum Pseudomonadota; class Gammaproteobacteria; order Pseudomonadales; family Pseudomonadaceae; genus Pseudomonas; species Pseudomonas sp. OV226. Next base: position 203,210 of record NZ_QGGS01000006.1, read on the forward strand.
GACTGGATTTGCGCATCGCCTACGCGCCAGAGCAGTGCCCGGCGGATCGTCCGTTGCAGCTGAAAATGAACAACGGCAACGACGTGCCGCTGACCGAATTGCGCTGGCGCATCGCGGCGTATGCGCCGGGTGACACGGTCAATCTGGCTGACAATCAATACGAAGCCCCCCGTTATCGCGGCCCCGGCGAACTGCAAGCCGGCGCCAACTGGGAAGACTGTTTGCCACTGCCGCCGCTGCGTCCTGGCTACCGCCCGCAAACCCTGGAGTTTCGCGCCGAGCGATTGCAGGGTAGTTTCTCCGATTAATCCCCTTCTTCTTTTTGCACAAGGACCGCGCTATGCCCGTTGCGTTGATTACCGGTTGCTCCAGCGGCATTGGCCGCGCCCTCGCCGACGTGTTCAAAAACGCCGGCTACAAAGTCTGGGCCAGCGCCCGCAAGGCTGAAGACGTCGCGGCCCTGACCGCCGCCGGTTTTACCGCCGTGCAGCTGGACGTCAACGACGGCGCGGCACTCGAACAGCTGAGCGAGCGCATCAACCAGCAACATGGCGGCCTCGATGTACTGATCAACAACGCCGGTTTCGGCGCGATGGGGCCGCTGCTCGACGGCGGTGTGCCGGCGATGCAGCGCCAGTTCGAAACCAATGTGTTTGCCATCGTCGGTGTCACCCGAGCACTGTTCCCGGTGTTGCGTCGCGCCAAGGGCCTGGTGGTGAACATCGGCAGCGTTTCAGGAATCCTGGTCACGCCGTTCGCGGGCGCCTACTGTGCTTCGAAAGCCGCCGTTCATGCGTTGAGCGATGCGCTGCGCATGGAATTGGCGCCGTTCGGTGTGCGCGTGATGGAGGTCCAGCCGGGCGCCATCGAATCCAGCTTCGCCAAAAATGCCGGCCACGAGGCGGAACAGTTAATCACCGAACAATCGCCGTGGTTTCCATTGCGCGAAGGCATTCGCGCACGGGCCAAGGCATCGCAGGACAATCCAACACCGGCCAGGGCGTTTGCCGAAGGGGTGCTCAAGGCTGTTCAGCAGAGCAAACCACCACGCTTGATTCGCCTGGGCAATGGCAGCCGGGCGTTGCCGTTGCTGGCGGGGTTGCTGCCCAAGGGCTTGCTGGAAGCGGGATTGATGAAGCGGTTTGGGTTGCGCGGGCAACTCTGAGACCGAGTCGACACCATCGCGGGCAAGCCCGCTCCTACAGGGATCTTGGGTGTGAATGCTATTTATGCCACCCAACAGAACCTTGTAGGAGTGAGCCTGCTCGCGATGGCGTCAGAACTAACACAGAAAAAATTCAGGAAACATGATGACCGATTACACCCACTACTTCGACGAAGTCATCCAGGCCCACATCGCCATCGAACAATGGCTGGCCGAAGAACAAGACCCGACTGCGCTGGAGCACTTGCTGACCCGATTTTCACCACAGTTCTCCATGGTCTCGCCGTTGGGCCGGGTGCTGGATTTCGAGGCGTTGAGGGAGTTGTTTCAACTGGCGGGCGGCAAGAAACTCGGGTTCAGGATTCAGCTTAGTGAATTGCGCGGTGTCGCCCTGCATGACGGTGGCGCGACCGTGAGTTATCGCGAGCAGCAGACCGATGCCACCGGGCTGCACTCTGATCGGCGCTCGACGGTGGTGTTTGAGAAACAGGCCGATGGTCGGCTGGTCTGGCGGCATTTGCATGAGACTTTTATCCAAGGCTGAACACATTGCCCGCTCGTCTGAAATCCGCGACTACCTGTTACTTCTGACAGTAGACGCATTGTAGCTCCTCGCACAGGCTGCCGCTTACCGGGAAATGACTGCCTGCACCTCGCAAGCCTTTTCGAGTAACACGCATCTGCCGGTGAACATCACGTTAACCATGCAGAGGTTGTTATGAATCCAAAAAACTCGACACGCCGCGCAGGCGACCTCGACACGACTTTCGGTACTGACGGTGAAGTCTCGCTGAGTATTCTACCGACCTATATTGGTACTGACCGCCTTCTCCAAGGCGTTCTGATCCTCCCGGACAACAAGATCCTGGTAGGCCTGGGAGTGTCAATAAACCCATTGATTGGGTTTGGGGCTCCACCTTCGTACGGACTGGCGCGGCTGTCTCCTGATGGGATACTTGATAAAGATTTTGGTGTTGATGGAGTCATTACCGACAATTTCAGGCCTAAGGAATCCAGCAAGGGTGGCCGGCTGCTGCGCCTTGAGGACGGACGCCTGTTTATGCTCGGTAGCGTCGGTATAAACGAGGGGGGAACGTCAATTCCCCACTTGGCCATGGCCTGTTACACCGAGGACTATAAGCTGGACACGACTTTCGGAGGAGAAGGCACAGGCCATCTCGTTATCGAAAATAGCTCAACCGAAATTTACATGTCCCGCTACGCCAATGTCACCCAGCAAGCAGATGGCAAGCTACTCATCTGCACCGAGTATCATGAATGGGGCAACGCTTACAAAACCACTGGCATACTTTATCGGCTGCATACCAATGGCACACTCGATACAACCTTCAACGGTAACGGCCGCCTGGAGATCAAAGGGCAAGACCCGGACGCAGCCACCGGCCTGAAAGCCTGCCTCGCGCAAGCCGGCGGAAAAATTGTGGTGGTGGGTCATATTTGTTTTCAACCCGGATTAGGAACAGCAGTCATTGCACGCTTCCATAACGACGGCACGCTCGACAAGACTTTTGGCCGTCGAAACTCACCGGGTTACCACACCGTACCCGTAGGCGGTCTCTGGACCCAGTTCAACAACCTGTTGTCCACACCCCGCGGATTTGTCGCCACAGGTAAGGCTGGTGAGGATGAACCCGGTACGGTCAGCCAGGGAATGATGGTCGGCATAACAAAAGAGGGGCTGGAAGACCTCGACTTCAATGATGGCAAACCACTAATTACGAAATATACGTCAGAAACAGAGACCTCCTGGTCCGACGGTTACATGCAACCTGATGGAAAACTGGTGCTCTCGTCAGCGGGACGCCCATTCCTTTCACGCTGGCTGAGCAACGGCAGCCCCGATACCGAGTTCGGAACGGACGGCGCCGTATTGATTAGGGACACGGGTGTCAGATCAGCCTTTGTGGTGAGCCGCCCCGATAGCAAGATTCTTTGGGCAGCAAATGTCGGCGGGATAGGGGGGTCGATAGGCTCGCTGCGCCGTTACCTAGGCTGAATCATTGATGTACCGGTTGCTATAACGGCAGCGGGGATGGCGTGACCACCACCGTGCACGTAATCCCCGCCGCCAACAGCACCCCGTCCGGCACTTCATCAATGTGAATCCGCACCGGCACCCGCTGTGCCAGGCGCACCCAGTTGAAGGTCGGGTTCACATCGGCAATCAGCTCGCGACTCTCCGGGTTGTCGCGGTCATAGATACCGCGAGAAATACTCTCCACGTGCCCTTTCAGCACTTCACCGCTCATCAACTGCATGTCGGCCTTATCGCCCACGCGAACGTGCGGCAACTTGGTTTCTTCGAAAAAGCCGTACACCCAGAACGAGTTCATATCGACCACGGCCATTTTCGCTTCGCCGATGCGCGCGTAGTCGCCGCGATGCACGTTGAGGTTGGTCACGTAGCCGTCCACCGCCGCCCGCACTTCGGTGCGCTTGAGGTTGAGTTCGGCGGCTTCGAGTTGTGCCTGCGCGTGTTGATAATCGGCCAGTGCCGAGTCGGCGATATTGCTGGCGTCGTCGCGGTTTTCCTTGGAGATCACCAGGTTGTCCATGTCGGCGCGGCGATGGGCATTGACCTTGCGCATCTCCCAGGTCGACTTGCGTGAAGCAACCAGCGACTGCGCCTGCTTGACCGCGATGCGATAGTGCTCGGGGTCGATCTGCATCAGCAAATCGCCCTTCTTCACTAACTGGTTGTCGCGCACCGGCACGTCCACCACTTCACCGGTGACGTCGGCGGCGACGTTGATGATGTCGGCGCGCACCCGGCCATCGCGGGTCCAGGGGGTGTTCATGTAGTGCTCCCACAAGGTCCGGCCGATCCATAGCGCGAGGGCTAGCACCAGCAAGGTGGCGAGCAGGCTGAAAAGCTTTTTCATCAGGGCCTTCTTCAGTGATAGAGAGTCAACGGTAGACAGTCAGCGCCAGGGCGCCAAACAGACAGGTAAACAGGCTCAGGCGCAGCAGCGCCGGGTGCCAGAAGAAGCGGTACAGATCGAACCCGGACAAGAATCGGTCCAGCGCCCAGGCCATTGCCGCCGCGATGAAAAACATCAGGGTCATGGTCGGCATGTACACGCCGTGGAAGGCGATCTCACGAGGCATGTTCAAGTCCTTTGGGCTCGGTTTTCGTGAAGCCCGCGAGCGGTGACTGCGGGTCCAGCAACGACGTACGAATGAAGTGCAGGTAACTCTTCACCCGGCGTAGGGCCGAGGTGTCGAAGTGCGGAGCGAAAGGCTCATCCGTGGCTTGCACGCGACTGATCGCATGGTCGACCGCGATCAGGCTGCGCTCCAGATTGCTCTGGCTCGGTTGCAAGAACAGCCGCACCAGCGAACGGCCCATCACCCGGATGGCCTGGCGCCACGGCTGCGTTTCGGCATAGGCCGGGTGCACCGGCAGAATCGCCTGTTCCTTGCGCAATTCGATGATCGCGTGCCCCACCTCCAGCACCACGAACATCCAGCGCAACAAGTCGCTTTGGACTTGCGGCTGACCCGCCGCGAGGCCGTAAGCCTGGTGCAGCAAGTCCCGCGTGCGGCTTTCAAAACTCGACGCCAGCCCCTTGAGTTTGCCGCTGATGGCGTACACCACTTGCCCGCGCAAATCCTGCTCCAGCCGACGCCACAACCAGCGGCTGTTAGGCGGCAAAATGATTGCCCCGGCGGCCGCGCACACCAGCATGCCGAGCACCATGGCGATGTAATCGTTGATGAAGGTGTACGGGTTGTAGACCGTGAGGTTGTCCGGCACTGAACCGGTGCTGAAGAAGATCAGCAAGCCGAGACCGACACCGGCGTATTGCGGTCGCGACGTGAGGAACGAACCGAGCACGATCACCGGCGCGAGCATCACGCACAGCAACGGGAAACCGTCGATCCACGGGAAGATGAAAAACATCTCGACGAAGCCGATCAACGCCCCGAGCAGCGTCCCGCACGCCATCTGAAACGCCATGCGCTTGGGGTTGGGTGTCGCCGCAGAAAGCCCCACGGTGGCGGCGGCTATCAGGGTCATGGTCGCGCCACTCGGCCAGGCCGTGGCCACCCAGTAACTGCCGAGCACCACCAGAATGAACGCCGCGCGAATCCCCGAAGCGGCGGACGCCATCCAGTTGGTTTGCGGGGTGAACGGCTCATCCCATTGCTCCCGCTCATGGCTATGTTCAGCCAGCGAGGCGTGGGTCTGTGCATAACTGTGCAGGTCATCGACGAAGCGGTAGAGCAACTCGTACGCGGTGTGGAAATCCAGCAACTCGGCGTCGCTCGGCCGGGTCTCCTGAAAGTGCGCACGCAAGTTGCGCACCCGGGCCGGCAAACCCTCTTTGTAAGCGCTCAACTCGGCGACCAGGCGGGCCGCGTCTGCATGGGTCAAGGCCCGGCCACTGAAGCCGTCGAGCACTTCCGCCAAGTCCTGCAACCCCGGTTTGATCGCCGCGACCACGGGGTCGGCACCACTGCTGCGCAAGCGTTCGAGCAACTGATGCAAGGCATTGAACCGGGTGGTGATGCCCATGAACTCGCTGTTCAAGCGATTGAGCCGACCGTTGCGTCGACGCATGTGCGGGTCTTCAAACACGGTGACGCTGCGCAGCCCTTCCAGCCCGACCGCCTCGGCGATGAAGCGCACGTTGCTGGCCTCAAAAGCCTCCCGTTGACTGCGACCGCGCAAGCCATCGGTGACGAACAAGGCGAACACGCCGAAGCGCTGATACAAAGCGTTGCGCATCGCCGCGCTGGCGGTTTGCGGCAGGATGGCGGCGCTGACCAGTGTCGAGCAGAGAATGCCGAGGGAGATCTCCAACACTCGCCAGACTGCCGCCATGAAGGCGCCGTCCGGGTGTGCCAAGGCAGGCAAACCGACCATTGCGGCGGTGTACCCGGCGAGGACAAAACCGTAGGCGCGAAAGTTGCGATACCGCGCCGCGCCGGCCGAGCAAATACCCACCCAAATCGCCAGCGAGCCGAGGAACAGCTCAGTGTTCTGCGCGAACAAGGCAATCAGCGCGACCATCACCGCCGACCCGGTCAACGTGCCGAGAAAGCGGTAAAAACTCTTGGCAAACACCTGCCCGCTCTGCGGCTGCATCACGATAAACACCGTGATCATCGCCGTGCGCGGTTGCGGCAATTCCAGACGCATCGCCAGCCACAGCGTCAGGAATGCGGCGAACAGCACCTTGAAAATGTAGACCCAGGTCACGCCATCACTGCGCGCCCAGTCAAAGAAACCCCGGCGCCATTCAAGGGAATACAGCCAGCGCAAGGGTGCGGGCAAGGGCGTCATGAAATCCTGCTCAGTGAGATTCGATTAAGACGCAGAACCTGTGGGAGCGAGCTTGCTCGCGATGGCGGAGTGTCAGGCGACACATGCATTGACTGACACGGCCTCATCGCGAGCAAGCTCGCTCCCACAGGGTCCGTGTTCAATTTGTGAGGCTCTGAAGCAGGGCCGGGGTCTTTGGTGCCTGGGTTTGTACGGCGGTTGGCACATCATTGCCCGCCCCCAATCCTCCACCGAGCGCCGTCACCAGTTCTGCATGAGCACTCAACCGCGCCGCCTGAACCTGTTGCTGAACTTGCTGCTGCTTGAACAACAGCGTCTGGGCATTGAGCACGTTGAGGTAATCGGTGAGCCCGCGCTGGTAGGCGATCATCGCGATGTCATAGGTCTTCTGCGCGGTGGCCACCGACTCGGCGGCGAAGGCCTGCTGCTTGTCCATGGACTCACGGCGGATCAACTGGTCAGAGATGTTTTTCAGTGCATTGACCAGTGTCTGGTTGTACTTGGCCACGGCGATGTCATACCCGGCCGAGGCTTCACCCAGCTCCGAACGCAAACGCCCGCCATCGAAAATCGGCAACGAAATCGCCGGGCCGACGCTGTAGTTGAGTTTCTTGCCGGTCAAAAACTCCAGCGCCCCGCCGCCCGTGGCCATGTAGCCGAGGCTGCCAACCAGATCGACGTTGGGATAAAAACCGGCGTGCGCGACATCAATGCCCCGCGCTTGCGCGGCCACTTGCCAGCGACTGGCGACCACATCCGGGCGTTGACCGAGCAATTGCGCGGGTAACGCCGACGGCAATTTCAGCGCCGTGCCCAACGACAATGTCGGCCGCTGCAATTGCGCACCCTCCCCCGGACCGAAGCCAGCCAATGCCGCGAGCTGGTTGCGGCTGAGGGCGATTTCTTCGTCCAGCGCATCAATCTGCCGATGGGTTTCCGGCAGCGGCGTTTGCGCCTGGCTGACTTCGAAATGCGTGCCGATGCCACCGTTCAGGCGCTTTTGCGCCAGGTCGAGAATCTGTTGTTGCTGTTTCAGGGTCGCTTCGACGATGTCGCGCTGCACGTAATGCAACGACAGCTCGATGTAGGCACGCACGATGTTGTTCTGCAATTCGAGCTGCGCCAGGCGCGCTTCGGCGGCGCTCATGTGCGCCATGTCCACGGCGCGTTCCGTGGCATTGCTTTCGCGACCCCAGAGGTCCAGCGCATAGCTGAAACCCAGGGCGGCGTTGTTATCCCAAGTGGTGGTGTTGGCCAGCTCACCCGGCCCGTAGAACTGATCGGTCGGCCAGTTGTGGCGCTTGAGGGTGGATTCGCCATTGATCTGCAACGACTCGGCGGATTCGGCGATGCCGGCCATGGATTTGGCCTGGCGCACCCGTGCGGCGGCCATGGCCATGGTCGGGCTGCCTTGCACGGCGCGGTCGATCCAGCGGTTCAGTTGCGGGTCGCCATAGGCCTGCCACCATTGTGCGGTGGGCCAGTGCGCGTCTTGTGCGGCGCTCTGGATGGCTGCGTCGGTGGCCAATGAATCGGCCTCCAGTGCCTTGCCCTGCGGGGCAATCCCTGCGGTACCGATGCAGCCACTGATTGCCAGGGTTAAAGCCAAAACACTGAGCGGCTGAAGCGCTCTGCTGATGCGACGCGGCACTGCTGCGATTTCCTGAAAGAGGGGAGGTACGAGTTCCTGTAGGAGCCGGGCTTGCCCGCGATGGCATCACCGCGGTGGGTCTGGATGACCGCGGTGATGCCATCGCGGGCAAGCCCGGCTCCTACAGTGGCGCAATTCTAGGGGTGGGTCTGGTTGGCGATAAGCTGGGATTCTTGTGAATCTTTGTTACCGTTAACGCGATAATCCCTTTGTCGGGGTCTCAGCCCCTGAAACTTCGTGTCACAATTTGCCATCGAACCCGAGAGCACCCCATGGACACTTTGCAAAACATGCGCGCCTTCAGTTACGTGGCCGAGGCCGGCAGCTTCACCGCCGCCGCCGTGCAACTGGACACCACCACGGCCAACGTCTCGCGCGCGGTCTCCAACCTGGAAGCCCACCTGCAAACCCGCCTGCTCAACCGCACCACCCGCCGCATCGCCCTGACCGAAGCCGGCAAGCGCTACTTGTTGCGCTGCGAGCAGATCCTGGCCTACGTCGAAGAAGCCGAAGCCGAGGCCAGCGACGCCCATGCGCGGCCGGCCGGGCAGCTCAAGGTGCACACCATGACCGGCATCGGTCAGCACTTCGTGATCGACGCCATCGCCCGCTATCGCAAGACCCACCCGGACGTCACCTTCGACCTGACCATGGCCAACCGCGTGCCGGACCTGCTCGACGAGGGCTACGACGTGTCCATCGTGCTGGCCAGCGAACTGCCGGACTCGGGTTTCGTGTCCCAGCGCCTGGGCATCACCTACAGCATCGTCTGCGCCTCGCCGGCCTATGTGAAAGCCAACGGCTGCGCGCAAAAGCCCAGCGACTTGCTCAACCACATGTGCCTGCGCCTGGTAAGCCCGGTGATCCCGCTGGAGAAATGGGCCTTCGACGGCCCGGATGGCCAGGAAATGGTGACCATCAACAGCTCACCGTTTTTGGTGAACTCGGCGGATGCGATGAAGACCGCAATCACCAGCGGCATGGGCGTTGGCGTGTTGCCGGTGTACGCGGCGATTGAAGGGCTGCGCAACGGCTCGCTGGTGCGGGTGATGCCCAAGTACCGGTCGCAGGAGCTGAACCTGTACGCAATCTACCCGTCGCGCCAGTATCTGGATGCGAAGATCAAGACGTGGGTCGAGTACTTGCGCGGGTCGTTGCCGGAGATTCTGGCGGCGCATCAGGCGGAACTGGCGGCATATGAATTGAGCGGGAGCCTGGCTGGCGCCCGGGTGGCGAACTGATTTCACGGTCCTACAGACGCGGAGAATTTGGGGAAGGTTTCCGACGGGTTCTGTCGGTTGTTGGGTCAGACGGGAAATGGGTAGGCTTTGGGCGTCGCTGGCTTTTCAGCGATCGGGCCTGGAAAACCCGAAGATAGGGTCACAGCACATGACATAATGCGGCGCTTTTTCAGCTCCGCGATTTAAGTTATGGCGGCTGTGCGTGGGAGACCTTCGGGTCTGCCGGGTTTGATCCTTCTCGGTTTTTCCAGTCCGCGTACAGCTGCCACCCAATCGTCTGGAAAACGGAAAGTGGCGGCTCCTCGACTTCAAGGATCTTTGCCAATGATTAAAGAATCACCGAATCCTCCGGAAACCGACGACGTTTCCCCCTACGAATCCATCGATTCGAAAAAACTCAACGAAGCCGCCGAACGCGCGCTGAATCACTACCTCAACCCCGCTGCCCTCAAATCACCCGCGACTCGCAAGCCCAGCACGATGTTCGTGCTTGCGCCCAATATCAAAGACGAGGACTTGCTGGCCCACACTTGTGAATCGTTGGCCCAGGCCAGTGTGATGGCCGGCGATTTTGCCGCCTATCTGGAAGGCCCGCATCGGAACACGGCGATGGCGATTCAGCAGATCGTCATGCTGGCGGAACTGGCAGCGAACCGGATGATGGATAACCTCGAAATCCCCAAACCCACGCCACACCGCTAATCTCCGGGCAGAAACCAATCCTCCCTGTAGGAGTGAGCCTGCTCGCGATGACGGTGTGTCAGTCGACTTCAATGTTGAATGTGAGTCCGCCATCGCTGGCAAGCCAAGCTCCTACAGGGAATGGGTACATCTGGAAGAGATTGGTTGGCTGTCAGGCCGCCATCGCGAGCAGGCTCGCTCCTACAATTGGACCGGGGCCGTCTGTTAGAGACTGGTTGGCTGTCAGGCCGCCATCGCTGGCAAGCCAAGCTCCTACAGGGAATGGGGACATCTGGAAGAGACTGGTTGGCTGTCAGGCCGCCATCGCTGGCAAGCCAAGCTCCTACAGGGAATGAGTACACCGGCCGCTTCTCACCACTCATCAGGCCGAGCGTTAGCTCGCCTACAGCTCTTGATCTTGATCCACCCGCCCCTTCGGGAGGCTGAGTGGAGGTGTGCATCCGGGGAGTGGCGCGTAGCGCCGTTCGACGCAGTCGAACACGCTGCATGTAGGTCGAAGCGAAGCCGACCGGAGGGCAGTGTCCCCGGAGGGATACCGGAGCGAAGGAACGCCGAGCCCCAGCGAGGGGCCGGACGCTCGGGGCGAGCCTTTTTTTGCTTACTTTTTTTTGGCGTTTGAAAAAAAAGTGAGTCGCCGTAAGGGCGAAACCCTAAGCGGCCGTTACCGCAGCAACGGATATGTACACAACCCACAAGAACATGGTCGGCCCAAAGGCCGCCAAGTTCAAAAGCTCACAACCACGAAAAAGAATGTTAGCGTGCTTGGCATTCTCCAAGCCAAACCAAGCCCGACGAGCCCACCTCCCATGAAAAAGACCGTCCTCGCCTTCAGCCGCATCACCCCCGAAATGGTCGAACACCTCAAGCAAGACTTCGAAGTCATCGTGCCAAACCCGAAAAACGGCGACATCAACGCCCAATTCAACGAAGCCCTGCCCCACGCCCACGGCCTGATCGGCGTCGGCCGCAAACTCGGTCGCGCACAACTCGAAACCGCCGCCAAACTCCAAGTCGTCTCCAGCGTCTCAGTCGGCTACGACAACTACGACCTCGCCTACTTCAACGAACGCGGGATCATGCTCACCAACACCCCCGACGTCCTCACCGAAAGCACCGCCGACCTCGCCTTCACCCTGCTCATGAGCAGCGCCCGCCGCGTCGCCGAACTGGACGCCTGGACCAAGGCCGGCCAATGGCAAGCCACCGTCGGCGCACCACTGTTCGGCACCGACGTGCACGGCAAAACCCTAGGCATCGTCGGCATGGGCAACATCGGCGCGGCCATTGCCCGTCGCGGTCGCCTGGGGTTCAACATGCCGATTCTCTACAGCGGCAACAGCCGCAAGACAGACCTGGAACAACAACTCGGCGCCCAGTTCCGCACGCTGGATCAACTGCTGGCCGAAGCCGATTTCGTTTGCCTGGTGGTGCCACTCAGCGAAAAGACCAAACACCTGATCAGCCACCGCGAACTGGCACTGATGAAACCCGGCGCCATCCTGGTGAACATCTCACGCGGCCCGGTCGTGGACGAACCAGCCCTGATCGAAGCGCTGCAAAACAACCGCATTCGCGGCGCCGGTCTGGACGTCTACGAAAAAGAACCGCTGGCCGAGTCGCCGTTGTTCCAACTGAAAAACGCCGTGACATTGCCGCACATCGGCTCGGCCACCCACGAAACCCGTGAAGCCATGGCCAACCGCGCCCTGGCCAACCTGCGCAGCGCGCTGTTGGGCGAGCGGCCGCAAGACCTGGTCAACCCGCAAGTCTGGAAAGGCTGACGAAAAACGGGCAGACGTGTCCAAACGTCTGCCCGTACGATCAAGCCAGTTTTCCACTTCCCCCCAGCATCGGTGCCTTGGGTTTACGAAATACCAGCACGTTGCCCAGCATCACCAGCACCAACCCCACCAGCGCCGGCGCGGTCCATTGGTAGCCTTCGGCAAACGCCGACACATTCAGCGCCACCACCGGAAACAACACGGTGCAATACGCCGCGCGCTCCGGGCCCATGCGCCCGACCAGCGTCAGGTAAGCGGTGAAACCGATCACCGAACCCGGGATTACCAGGTACAGCAGCGAACCGATGTAGCGCGCGTTCCATTCCATGTCGAACGGAATGCCTTTGACCAGGCACCATACCGACAGCATCGCCGCACCATAGGCCATACCCCAGGCGTTGGTCGTCAGCGGTTTCAATCCGGCCTTCTGCTGCAAACTCGACAGCATGTTGCCAGCCGAGAAGCACAAGGTCCCGAGCAAGGCCAGGCCCAGGCCGAGCAGCGTTTCCGGGCTGGCGGTATGCCCGGCCAGTTCCGGCCAGAACAACAGGCCAAGCCCGAACAACCCCAGTGCCCCGCCCATCAACACATTGCGAGCGATTTTTTGACCGAAAAACACCCGCGCATTCAGCGCATTCCACAGGGTGGCGGTGGAAAACACCACGGCAACCAAACCACTGGGAATCCACTGGCTGGCCGTCAGGAAGCACATGAAGTTGACGCAGAACAGGCACAGCCCCTGCGCCAGACAGATCAAATGCCCACGCCGGTTCATCACTTGCAGACGCCGACTCAGCAGCAACATCGCGAACAGCACCAGCGCCGCGAGGCCGAAGCGATAGACGATCGACACCGGAATCGCCACCACGCCCAGTTGCCATTTCAAGGCAATCCAGGTGGTGCCCCAGATCAGCACGGTCAGCAAGTACAACGACAGGTTCATGGCAAACACTCCTCAATAGAGGTTCAGTGTCCCGCGCCCGCTCGCCCCGCACTTGCATAAACTTGCGCTTTTGTCGGCGCAGAGGCTGGCAGGCCAACGTCTACGGAGTAGGATGCAAGGCGTTGGAGAGAACCGATCATGCCCGCACTGGAAACACTGCAAGTCTTTCAAGCCCTCAACCGCTCGCCCAATGCTCGCCTTGAGCACAGCGCCGAGCTCGGTGACGGCATGGCTGCAGCCTTGTGGAGCAACCATCACGACGCGCAGGATTACGAAGCGCCGAGTCATCACACGTTGTCGTGCTACATCGCCGGCGGCACCGGCACGTTTCGCCGCGACCAACCCGGCACCAAGGGCGGCCCCGACAAGTTGTGCATTCTGCCCGCCGAGCATCAATCCGGTTGGGTGATCAACGGCGACATTCGCCTGGCCCACGTGTATTTCAGCCCCGAACAATTCGCCCTCGGCTGCGTCACGCTGCTGGACCGTGAACCGCGCGAACTGCAATTGCGCGAAGGCACTTTTCTCGACGATCCGGCGCAAGCCCGACGCTTTCGGCAGATGCTCACCCTTAACTGGAACGAACCCGGCGAACGCGTGCTGACCAGCAGCCTGGCCCACGAAATGCTCAGCCACGTGTTGCTCGGGCAGGTTGGAATGCGTGAGGGCTTGCGGCTCAAGGGTGGACTGGCCGCGCATCAGCGGCGGCAGTTGGTGGAGTTCATCGACAACCAGTTGGCGGAGGCCATCAGCCTTGGGCAATTGGCCGCGCTGTGCGCGTTATCGGAATACCACTTTGCGCGGATGTTCAGGGAAAGCTTCGGCTTGCCGCCGCATCAATATGTGTTGGCGCGAAGACTGAGCCGGGCAAGGGAGTTGCTGCGCTCGACGTCGCAGCCGTTGGGGGAGATTGCATTGGCCTGCGGGTTTGCCAGCGCCAGTCATTTCACCAATCGGTTTCGGCAGGCATTGGGTGGGACACCTGGGGACTATCGCCAGGCGTTTTTGCGCTAAGGCCCATGACAGTCGCTGCCTCTCAGGACGCCATCGCGGGCAAGCCCGGCTCCTACAGGAATAGGTGTCGAAGCGCACTCCTGTGAACGACACTATTCCTGTGGGAGCCGGGCTTGCCCGCGATGAACGATGACGCGGTCTCGGTCAGAACTCCAAAGTGCTGGAAAACAACACCTGCCGCGAATCGCCCATCGACACAAAGAACCGGCTCGCCGCCGAGGTGTAGTAGGTGCGGTCGAACATGTTCTTCACGTTGAGCTGGAACTTGACCTTCTGCCCTTCGACCTTGGTGTCGTACGTGGCGAATGCATCGGCCACGGTGTAGGCCGGCAGGTCGAAGTCGTTGACGGCGTTACCCGCCCGCTCGCCGACATATCGCGCACCCGCGCCGACGCGCAACTGATCGCCACCGACGATGGTGCCGAAGTCATAGACCGCCGACAGCGAGCCGCTATTCTTGGCGACGTTCTGCAGTTGCTTGCCTTTGTAATCCGGGTCTTCGGTGACTTCAGCATCGATGTAGGCATAGCTGCCGATCATGCTCCAACGGTCCGTGAGCTGGCCGGTCAGATCCACTTCCAGGCCACGGGAACGCACTTCGCCGGCAGCACTGTAAATCGTCACCGGGCCTTCGGCGTTGGCCACCAGTACGTTGCGTTTCTTGATGTCGAACAGCGCGATATCCGCCGTGATGCGGCCCGGCATGTCGAGCTTGGCCCCAACCTCCCAGGACTTGGCTTCTTCCGGCGCAATGCTGCCGTCGAGCACGGTGCTGCTGCCGCTCAACGGCGCGATGGTGGAGTTGGGTTTGAACGATTCGGTGTAGCTGCCGTAGAACGACAGTTCGTCGGTGTAGCGGTACACCAGGCCCGCACGCGGCACCCATTTCTGGCCGTTGTTGTCCGTGTTGGCCTTGAACGGCACACCTTTGCCGGCGTACTGGTCGTATTCCTGGAAGCGCCCGCCCGCGACGAAAATCCATTGGTCGGTGAGGTGGATCGAGTCCTGAAGGAAGATCGAGTTGCTGCGCAATTCATCGGTTTGATTACTGTCGGCCGCACTGACGGTGGTGCCCGGCACTTCAAGGCCGTAGATCGGGTCGACGTAGCTGAAGATGCTCCGGCTTTTCTGGCGGATCAGGTCTTCGCGGTAAATCTTGCGGTACTCGTCATCGAGGCCGAACACCAGGTCGTGTTTCATCCCGGACCATTCGACATTGCCTTCGAGGCCGACGGTGGTGAAGCGGTCGGTGCTGATGGCGTTTTGCGTGCCGTCCATGCTGCGGGTCAACGTGCCTTTGTCGGTGTCGATGGCGGTCACGCGCACCTGGCTGGCGTCGTAGGTTTCACGGTTCCAGCTGTAGCCGAAGTGAGCTTTCCAGTTGTCGTTGAGCTCGTGATCGGCCTCGAAGTGGTACAGGTCCGAACGGCCTTCCATGTTGTTGAACGGCTCGTCGAGGCGCAGGTTGCGCGAGATGTCCAACGGATGATTGGTGTTCGGATCGATGACTGTGCCACGGTCAAACGGGGTCAGAAACTCACGGTGTTCATAGGAGAACAACAGCGTGGTGCTTTCGCCGAACCAGGCCAGCGACGGCGCGATCATCGACTCGCGGTGGGTGCCGAAATTGCGCCAGTAATCTTCGTCTTCATGGTCCAGCACCATGCGATAAGCGAGGCCCGATGTGCCCAGTGCGCCGGTGCTGTCGAGGGTGCCACCGCTGCCGTTCTTGCCATCGTCGTAGGTCGAACCGCGCAGAGTCAGGGCGTTGTACTGTTCCAGTTCCGGCTTCTTGCTGACCATGTTGACCACGCCGCCCGGGTCCTGGATGCCGTAAAGCAAGGACGCCGGCCCCTTGAGCACTTCGACGCGTTCGACACTCTCACTCAGGCCACGCCCCTGCACGATCGGCATGCCGTCGCGCATGATCGAGCCGTTGCGGTTGTCACCGAAACCACGCGTCATCACCGAGTCCTGGGTGCTCGCCAGTGTGTTGCCCTGGGTGATGCCGCTGACGTTGGCCAGCGCGTCATCCAGATTGCGCGGCACCTGATCGCGAATGACTTGGGCCGGGACCACATTGACGGTCTGCGGGACTTCCTGGAGCAAGGCCGAAGAACGCATCACCGAACTGGTGGGCGGCGGCTGATAACTCATGGATTGATCGGCCACCGAGGTGATGGTGGTGGCGCCCAGGTTCAGGGTGCCCGCCGTCGGCACCGGCTCAAGGATCAGGGTGTTGGGGTCGGTACGGCGGAAGGTCAGTCCCGAACCGCTGAGCAAACGCTGCAGGGCTTGTTCGGCGCTCAACGGGCCGTTGATCGCCGGGGCGGTGACGCCGTAGGGCGCTTCATCGGTGTAGACCACACTGATGCCGGTCACCCGGCTGAAGTCGCTCAGGGCCTGGGGCAGCGGTTTGGCGGCAATGGCGAAGTTGAACGGCGCCCGCTGTTGCGTGCTGCCCGTGTCAGCGGCCGAGGCGATGCTCAAGGGCAGCAACGCCAGCGCCGACATACTCAGTGCCGAGGCACCCAACCACTGTTTGACCCAACCCGATTTTGCCCTGGACTTCATTGCTCGATAGACCTGTGTAGAACCGCAACGGATGCGAATGACTCGCAGTTTCAGTCACTACACGGATGGGGCTTGGTTTTACCTCATCAAAATGTTGAAAATAATTTTTGTTCTGAAAGATGCGGTGTCTGATCGGTCCTCATCGCGGGCAAGCCCGGCTCCTACAGGGATCGGGTTCCTTCATGAGAATGCGGTCAAGTGTGGGAGCCGGGCTTGCTCGCGATGGGGCCAGCAGCTTTAACGCAAAATAATCAGCTGCCCCAACACGCTGTGCTGCTCAAACCCCAACACCCCTTGCAACGAACTCAACACGACCTGCGGATCCCTGCTCGGAAAGCTGCCACTGATTCGCCGCGCCGCCAGTTCATCATTGAGCAACACGATCCGCCCCGGGAAGTAACGCCCCAAATCCTGCACCACCTCGGCCAGCGTCGCCTTGTAGTAATTGAGCCAACCCTGGCGCCAGGCCAATTGCGCTTCGCTGTCCACCGCATGGGATTGTTGCGTTGCGCCGTTGCCATAGGCCACTTGCTGGCCGGCGGTGAGGATTTGCTGCTCCGCGTGCTTGTCCGCAGTCACGCCCACCCGTCCGGACAACACCGTGACTTGCGCCCCCTGCGGTTGCAGGCGCACTTCAAACTGCGTGCCCAGCACTCGCGCCTGCCCCTGTTCGGCATCGACCACAAACGGGTCGCCGGTGTGCGTCACGCTGAAAAATCCGGCGCCGCGTCGCAGCTGGACGCGCCGTTCACCGCGACTGAAATCCACGGCAATGGCGCTGTCGGCATCCAGCGTGACTTGCGATTGATCGGCCAGTGTCACGGTGCGAATTTCGCCCGGTGCCGAGACATAATCGGCGCCCAGATCATCGACCCAACGCATCGGCTGCCAACCGACCCCTACGCCGATCATCAGCACCAGACACGCCGCCATGGCCAGCGCACCCGACCAGCGCTGCACGCTGTTGCGAGGCGATTGATTCATCGCATTGAGATACCCCTGCAAGGCCAATGCATCTTCATCGGCCAGGGTTCGCGCCGGCGCTTCGCTCAATTCCCACACGACTTGCGCCTGTGCATAAGCCTCGGCGTGGGCAGGATCAGCCTGCAGCCAGTGACTGAACGCAAGTTGATCGCCACTGCTGGGCTGGTCGTGCAACAAGCTCAGCCAAGCGTAGGCGGCCTGCTCCTGAGCGGGCGTCGGGGTGACGCGTTCGGGCTGATTCACGGTGCTTTCCCTGGCGTGCGCATGGGCGATTCCTGCAGGCTGGCCTTGCAGGAATCGAGGGCGCGCATCATATGTTTTTCCACGGCGCTTTGGGACAAGCCCATGGCCTTGGCGATTTCGGCGTATTTGCGACCGTGGATGCGGTTGAGCAAAAAGATCTGCCGCGTGCGCTCCGGCAAGGCCCGCAACGCCGCTTCGACGTGACGCAAATCATTACCGGCTTCCAGCGCGGCTTGCGGTTCGCTGCCGTGGCTGTCTGGCGCCTCCGGTATCCAGCCTTCGTTGACCCGCACCCGCGTGCCTTCGCTGCGCAAATGGTCAATGGCGATGTTGCCGGCGCAGCGCAGCAAGTAAGTGCTGAGCTCTTCGACTTGTACCAGCGGCCGCCGCCAGAAACGCAGGAACAAGTCTTGCACCAGGTCCGCAGCCGTCGCCCGACACCCCACGCGCCGGTTCACCAAGGCTTCCATCTGCGAACGCTGGGAAAGGAACACCTGCAGGAAATGCGCGCGCGTCCCGGGATGTTCTTCGTCGTGTGGTTCGGGTGGGAGGGTGATCATCGGCTCAGCTCTGCGCAAACGTGGTGACGATAGAGGCACCAACGAGGGCGAGATATTAATGATAAATATTCTCATACGCAAAGAGACCCGATTGCCGGATCCCGTTTTACCGAGGAGGCATGAACCTGTTTCTGATGGTTCCCACACCTGCATGGGAATGCAGCTTGGGACGCTCCTCGTCCCAACAGCGGACGCAGAGCGTCCATCGAGGCGTTCCCACGCAGAGCGTGGGAACGATCAGTATCTGCGTGGGAACGATCAGAAATCAGTGCTCAAACAAAAACGGGCCTGCAATCGCAGGCCCGTTTTTTGGGGAGGGTAAAAGTGAATCAGGCTTCAGCCGTTTTGCGCTGCCTGTTCGTTCTCGAGAAATTCGTCTTCCAGCAGCGCATCGGCTGCGTTTCTCTCGAACGGCACCACCACGGCACGTGGTTTGCCTCGCAGTTTGCCGAACAGGTGCTCTAGCGCGTGTTCGAGTTTTTCGGCTGCACCGTCGATCGCCAGTTCCAGATTGGCGGCTTTATGGGTGACAGAAATCGGTTGGTGGCCTTTTGGCCTCGCTTCCAGTTGGCAGCGTATGTCGTGCGGTCCGGGCTTCTCGCCGTTTTCGTCCCGCAGGTGAACCTCGACGCGAGTCAGGTCCTCTTCATATCGTTCGAGCGTGCTCTCAATGGTCGTACGTACCCACTCCTCCAGTCGTTTACTGCCTTGAATATGGTTATCGCTATTGACTTGGATTTGCATAGTTCTTCCCTTATTTCAGCTAGCTCGCGAGAGGCCGGTCAGCTAAGCCCTTGGGCGTCATCACCGTGACCTCTTAACTACACAATCGGTCTGTACGCTGAACAATTCAACCCCTTAAAAAAGATAAATATCTAATCGCAAAAAAAGCCGGACAACGGCTAAAAGCGCTGCTAAGGTCGGGAGTTGGGTCGCTTCACTTCTTTGTCACAATTACTCACATCTGCTGCTCCGCCAGCGGGTGCACACTTCGAAATATTCCCGCCTCCTCCACCAGCCAGTCATGCACCGCGCGCACGCCCGGATGGCTCAAAGCGCCCGGCGCATACAGCAGCATATAGCGCTTGTGATTGGGCACCGTCAGCCCGAACGGCACGATCAATGTCCCTCGCTCCAACTCATCGTTGAGCAGCGTACGCCGCGCAATCGCCACGCCCATCCCGGCGATGGCGGCTTCGATGGTCAGGTGATTGCGATTGAAGGTGTGCCCGCGCCGCACGTCCGCGCCCTCGAAGCCGATGGCATTGAGGTAGAACTCCCATTCCGCGTATTCGTAGCTGCCGCGCCAGGCGGTGATGTCGTGCAGCAACGGGAAATGCATCAGGTCCGCCGGGCCATGCAGCGGTGGCCGCCCTCGCAACAGGCTGGGGGCACAGACCGGAAAGATCTGTTCGTCGAGCAAGGCTGTGGATAACAGGCCGGGGTAGCTGCCATCGTTCAGGTCGATGGCCAGATCGAAATCCCCCTCGTGCAGCGGCACGCTGCTGTCCTCGGCCACCAGGCGCAATTGAATGTCCGGAAAGCGCTGCTGCAAACGTGGCAGGCGCGGGGTCAGCCATTTACTCAGGAATGACGGAATCGAGCGTAACCGCAAAGTGCCGCTGATCATTCCGGCGTCCAGACGGCGTAATTCGGCATCGATGCTGCCGTACGCCTCGTTGACCGTAATGGCCAGACGTTGGCCTTCTGCACTCAGTTCCACACCGCGAGCGCGACGATGAAACAGGCGAAAACCCAAGCGTTCTTCCAGCTGCCGAATTTGCTGACTGACCGCCCCCGGCGTGATGTGCAGTTCTTCGGCGCAACGGGTGAACGACAAGTGCCGCGCGGCACAGGAAAACACGTGCAGCCAGACGTAGGTCTGGGCATGCAATTGACGACTCATCGTTTAGTCCTGCTAAAGGCTGTCTTAGGAAGTTTCGTTGGTCACGATGGACCGAGGGAGTCAGTATCGCCGAGATTGCGCTTGTCCTACAAAAATGGCAGCGATTTCTCCTCCATTACTTGTATAGGCTTTAGCATGGCTATCAGTGTTTTCGATCTCTTCAAAGTCGGCATCGGTCCGTCCAGCTCCCACACCGTCGGCCCGATGCGCGCCGCCGCGACCTTCGCCCAGACACTGATTGACCACGGTTTGCTGGACGCCGTGCGCCGGGTAGAAATCCGCCTGTATGGTTCGCTGTCCGCCACCGGCGTCGGCCACGCCACCGACCGGGCCTGCGTTATGGGCTTGATGGGTGAATGGCCGGACAGCATTGATCCGGGCAGCATCGACAGCCGAATCAACACGTTGCTCGAAACCGGTGAACTCGCGCTGGCCGGCAAAAGAACCATCGCCTTCAACTGGCAGCGCGATCTCTTGTTGCTCGATGAGAGCCTGCCCTATCACCCCAATGCCATGTCCCTGACAGCCTTCGGCGAAACCGGCGAATTGTCGGAGCAAACGTATTACTCCGTTGGCGGCGGTTTTATCATCGAAGCGGCGCAAGCCGAGTCCGGCATCGCCCCTGCCAGCGATGTGGTGCTGCCGTATGATTTTTCCAGCGCCGCCGAACTGCTCAGACTCTGCAACCAGCACGGCTTGCGTGTGTCCGAATTGATGATGGCCAACGAATTGGCCTGGCGCAGCGAAGCCGAGATCCGCCAGGGTCTGCTGCACATCTGGTCGGTGATGCGTGAGTGCGTCGAGCAAGGTTTACGTCACGAAGGCATCCTGCCAGGTGGCCTGAATGTGCCACGTCGTGCCGCGAAACTGCACCGCAGTCTGTTGGAAATCGGCAAACCGAATGTCATCACGTCCACCCTGTCGGCCATGGAGTGGGTCAACCTGTTTGCCCTCGCCGTAAACGAAGAAAACGCCGCAGGCGGGCGCATGGTCACGGCACCGACCAACGGCGCGGCGGGGATTATTCCAGCAGTGCTTCATTACTACATGAAGTTCAACCCGGACGCGTCGGACGATGACGTAGTCGCGTTCTTTCTGGGCGCGGCGGCGGTCGGGATTCTGTGCAAGAAAAACGCCTCGATCTCCGGTGCTGAAGTCGGTTGCCAGGGCGAAGTCGGTTCCGCCTGCGCGATGGCCGCTGCCGGCCTGGCCGACGTGCTCGGCGCCACCCCGGAGCAACTGGAAAACGCCGCCGAAATCGGCCTGGAACACAACCTTGGCCTGACCTGCGACCCGGTCGGCGGCCTGGTACAAGTGCCGTGCATCGAGCGCAATGCGATTGCCGCCGTGAAAGCGATCAACGCCACACAAATGGCCCTGCGCGGCGACGGTAAACACTTCATTTCCCTGGACCGGGTCATCCGCACCATGCGCGATACCGGCGCCGATATGCATGACAAGTACAAAGAAACTTCACGGGGCGGCCTGGCGGTGAGCTGGGTAGAGTGCTGATTGCACTGTCTGCGGTCATCGCTTCATTCTTGCCCTGAAACGGGCACACGCAATCGCACTTCGTAGCAGCTGGCGCAGCCTGCGTCCGGCTGCGAAGCAGTCGTTAAATCAGACGACGCGGTGTTTCAGAAAGACCGCATACCCAGGTTTTACGACTGCTGCGCAGCCGAACGCAGGCTGCGCCAGCTGCTACAGAGAACGGTGTGGTTTAGTGAGCTTGGATGAGCCAGGACGTCCGTCGCTTTTTTGCCGAGATAGTTGTTCGACAACTTTGTGCGGCATGCCCCTTGCTACGTCACCGATGAGGCAAATGGACTTTTGAAACCTCAGCGAGCGATCTGCCGATGGTCTGGTGGTGCGAACCAACCCGGACATGGCCGGTCAACAACTGCACGTTCAATCAAGCGGTGACGCATCATGGACAACCCCTTTCAGGTCATTACCGATGCCTTTGCACCGGATTACCAGATCAACCTGAGCATTCAGGGTCTGGACGGCAGCATCATGCTGACCCTTTCCAACGCGGGCCGCGTGGTCGCCAAACGCATGATCAGCGCCGACCAGCGCAATGACCCCAAACGCCTCAAACGCCTCGTGCAAAGCATCCAGTTCGGCATTGCCATCGAACAGGGCCACAGTGCCATGGCCATCCTCGAAGCCATGACCGACGGCGACGATCACACTTTGCCGCCGCCCTACATCAATGGCCAGCCCCGACACGCGGTCCGGCTCTAAAGCTCGCCCTTCTCCACTTCCGGATGCTCACCGGACCCCGCACCGATCTTGCGTTGCGGGTGTTCGATTTTCACCGAAGGAAACTGCGACGAAGCGTAACGCACCACCAGGATCGAAAACGCCAGCAGCAAAATCCCGCCGCACAGGTAGATGATCCCCAGGTCCGGCGGGTTATGGTGCGAGACGTTGGAAATCAGCAAGCGCGTCAGCGCGGTGATCGCCACGTAGATCAGGAAACGCACCGGCATGTGGTTGGTCTTGAAATAAATCCCGACCATCGCACCCAGTTCCAGGTAGATGAACAGCAGCAAGATGTCATCGATCTTGATGTGCCCTGCTTCGATCATCCCCATAAACTCCATCACCGCGGCATACGCGGTCACCGCACCGATGGCGAACAGCGCCAGGTAATGGAAGGTTTCGACGAACAGGTTGCCCAGGGATTCGGCCAGTTGGTGCACGTTCTGCCGCAGGTTTTCGGCCCAGTTGATTTTCACGATGATGCTTCCTTAGCTCGGTTCGAGCGGATGATGCGCGATTGACGTGACGGTTGTTCTGCATGCAGAAAAAAGGCCAGCCGCTCTCGGTGAGAAGATGATGAGTTGTTGCTGGACACTTTTGCGGTGAATTCACTGACGCCATCGCGAGCAAGCTCGCTCCCACAGGGGATCTGTGGTGTTCACAAAACCACTGTGGGAGCTTGCTCGCGATTGGGGACAACACGGTTCACCTGACAAACGCCAATTTCGGTCTACATTAAAAAGCCACTACCCAAAGCGCAGGGATTCGCTTATCCTTTTCGCTGTATATAAATACAGTGGTCGAAACAGACAACTATTGTGAAGGCATGTGAGGTGGTGAATGGCCGTCGAAGTGGTATACCGCAGCAGCCGAGATCTGGAGCGCTTGTTCATGGATAAAGCCGAAGCTGACCGTCATGACAAAATGCTCGAACTGGCTGAATTGCTGGCTGAAGTGTTGCAAAAAGCCGTTCCGTCCCTGACCGAGCAGCAAGTGGAAGAAGCCGGGATTTACATGGCGAAGAATCGCGATGTATTTGCCAAGGCGTTCAAGAGCCAGCCGGATGCCTTGTCCGAGCTGCTGAATGCGCCGGCTGAAGTCATTGAAACGGCCGAAGCTGTCGAAGTGGCTGTTGAAGCGCCTGACGCTGCGCCGACCAAGCCAGCCAAAGCGGCCAAGGCACCGAAGTAAGAAACACCCGAATTGAATAGGCCCTGAGTCGAATGACTCAGGGCCTTTTTCATGTCTTGGGCAATAGCAGAATTCAGCGGTACAACACTTTCTCCGCCAGTTCGTCCGCCACCCGCGCAGGCGAGCGTTTTTCCGCCTGGGCATGGGCGAAGACTTCGGTCAGTCGCGAGGCGATTTTCGACAGGTGCGCGGTGATGGTCGTCAGCTCTTCGCCACGGTGCTTGAGCGAAACGTAGATCAGCCCGCCCGAATTGATCACGTAGTCCGGCGCATACAGGATGCCGCGTCGCTCCAGTTGATCGGCGACTTCCAGGTGCGTCAGTTGATTGTTGGCAGAGCCGGCCACCGCCGAGCAGCGCAGTTGTGTCACGGAGTGGCTGTTGAGCACGCCGCCCAGGCCACACGGCGCGAGGATGTCACACGGCGTGCTGAGCAGTGCGTCGTTGGCAATCGGGTGCGCGCCCAATTGTTCCATCGCCAGTTGCACCTTGCCGTGATCGATATCGCTGACCAGCAGTTCAGCGCCTGCCGCATGCAGTTGTTCAGCGAGCGCGTAACCGACATTGCCCAACCCTTGGATGGCCACACGCAGGCCCTCCAGATTATCGCTGCCCAGACGGGCCATCGCGGTCGCTCGAATGCCGGTGAACACGCCCATGGCGGCATGCGGTGCTGGGTCGCCCGCTGACGTGGTGCTGGTGACGTGTTGGGTTTGCTGGGCGATGCAATCCATGTCGGCGACTGAAGTGCCACTGTCGATAGCCGTGATATAGCGGCCGTCGAGCTGGTCGATGCAGCGCCCGAAAGCTTCGAACAATGCACCGCGATTTTCCACATGGGCCGGGCGAACAATCACCGCCACGCCGCCGCCCTGGGCCAGACCGGCCAGCGCAGCTTTGTAACTCATGCCTTGTGCCAGGCGTATGGCATCCTCGACCGCCGATTCGTCGCTGGGGTAGGCAAGGTAACGACAGCCGCCCAGGGCAGGTCCCAGCCGGCTGTTATGAATGGCAATCACCGCCTTCAACCCGGTGACCGGGTCGACGCTCAGATGCAGCGATTCAAGGCGAGTGCTTTGCATGAGAGCGAACATCGTGGGGCTCCCGAATCACTTCTTGTAGTCGCCAGTATAGGCTTGCGCCCAAAAATTGCAGAAGCGCACCGGAATAAGCGGCGCTACTTTGCAGGCTTTCGGACATAACCTGAAACCGCATGTGTGCAGCACTGGACGAATGCCGGAGACGGGGCTAAAACGAGGCATCCGCCGGAGATTTTGATGACGCCCCGACAATGCTTCTTCGATTGCCTGCAACGTTCACCGCCCGCGCTGTTCGAGGCAGGGCTGTGGATGGCGGTCGAGCACGATGCCAGGCTGGCCCCCGAGGCAGTACTGGCCGACCTCAACGACCTGACACAGCAGGTCAGCCAGGGTTTGCCGATGTTGCCGGTCGCCGAACTGGCCCAGCCGTTGTTGCGGCGGATGAATGACCTGGGGTTCGCCCAGGACGACTTCACTCCGTTACGCCCTCAAGTCGCCTTGCTCAACAGAGTGCTGGAGCTGCGACGTGGCCAGCCGTTGTCCCTTGGGCTGATTGCATTGGAGTTGGCCAAACGACTGGAAATCCCGCTGGTGGGCGTCAACTTCCCCGGGCACTTCCTGTTGCGGGTTCCCGGTGCCGATCATCTGCTCGACCCTTGTGGCGGGCGCCGGTTATACCCCAACGACTGCCGTGAACTGCTGCATCGACAGTACGGCCCGAACATGAAACTCAGCGCTGACCATTTACTGACGGCTGACCCGGTGCAGATGATGCAGCGCCTGTCGCGAAACCTGCGTCAGCTGCACCTGTCCCACGATGACTACATCGGTGCCCTGATCGACGCCGAACGCGTACTGGAACTGGGCAACGCCAACGCCGCCGACTACCTGGCCAGGGCCAGCCTCTATCAACGGCTGGATTGTCCGAATGCCGAGCGATTTGATCTGGAGCATGCACTGTTGCTCAGCGACGACCCGATCCAGCGGATTCGCCTGACGGAACGGCTGGGGCATTTGCCGCCCAACTCGATCGTCCATTGATTAATCGCCGGCTCCTACAGGGGTCAACATGAGGCTTTATGGGGTATCAGGCTGGTTGGCCGGGTGCGCCGTGATGAACGCTGGATGGGTGGCTGCCAGTGCCGCTACTCGGCGAATTCGTGGATACGCTTCGAGGGAAATATTGAATCGCTCGGCCGCGTACAGCTGCGGAATCAGGTAGACATCCGCCAATCCCGGTTCATCGCCAAAGCAATACCCTTCATCACCGATCAACCGTTCCACCGTCGCCAGCCCCTGGCTGATCCAGTGCCCGATCCACTCCACCACTTGCGGCTCGTCATGACCCAATTGGCGCAGCTTGTTGAGCACGCTGACGTTATGCAATGGATGCACGTCGCAACCAATCACCGCCGCCACACCGCGTTCATGGGCGCGGGCGGCAAGGTCTTTGGACAGCAGCGGCACCTGTGGATAACGTTCTTCCAGGTACTCGATGATCGCTGGCGACTGAATCAACAGATCGCCTTCGTCCGTGCGCAGAGCCGGCACCCGACCCTGCGGGTTGATGCCCAGGTAAGGCGGCTGCCGATGTTCGCCACCTTGCGGTGCAATCAGGTTGATCGGCAGCGCCTGGTAGTCCAGGCCCTTGAGCGCCAATGCGATTCGCACCCGAAAAGACGAGGTCGAACGGTAGTAGGTATAGAGTTCCATGACCCGATCCTCTTAGCGCGCCGACAGCACTTTGCCGCGGCATTCGCCGAAACCGATAGAGGCAAAACCTTCACGGCTGCAACGGGCACGCAGGATGATTTCGTCGCCGTCTTCCAGGAATTTACGCACCTCGCCCGACGCCAGTTCGATCGGCTTTTTACCGCCCTCGGTGATTTCCAGCAGGCTGCCGAACTGACCGCTTTCGGGACCGGACAAGGTGCCCGAGCCGAACAGGTCACCGGCCTGCAACTGGCAACCATTGACGCTGTGGTGCGCGACCATTTGCGCCACGGTCCAGTACATGTGTTGGGTGTTGCTGAGCGTCAGGCGATGGGCCGGCAACTTCTGCTCGCGCAGGCCTTCGGTGAGCAGCAGCACTTCGAGTTCGATGTCGAAACCGCCAGCGGCTTGATCGCGTTTGTCGAACAGGTACGGCAGCGGCTGCGGATCGCCTTCAGGGCGCGCAGCTTGCGGGCGACGGAACGGCTCCAGCGCTTCGGCCGTCACCACCCACGGTGAAATGCTGGTGATAAAGCTTTTCGACAGGAACGGCCCCAACGGCTGGTATTCCCACGCTTGAATGTCACGTGCCGACCAATCGTTGAGCAAGCAGAAACCGGCGATGTGATCAGCGGCATCACCGATGGCGATCGAGTCGCCCATCTCGTTGCCTTGGCCAATCCAGATGCCCAGTTCCAGTTCGTAGTCCAGACGCGCGCACGGACCAAATGTCGGCTCGGTCTGACCGGCCGGCAAGGTCTGGCCTTTCGGACGGCGAACGTCAGTACCGGACGGACGAATGGTCGAAGCGCGGCCGTGATAACCGATGGGGACGTACTTGTAGTTCGGCAGCAGCGGGTTATCGGGGCGGAACAGTTTGCCGACGTTTTGCGCGTGCTCGATACCGACGTAGAAGTCGGTGTAATCGTTGATTTTAGCTGGCAGGTGCATCTCGCAATTCGCCGCCAAGGGCAGCAGTTTTGCGCCTTGGGCTTCGATTTTTCCGTGCAGGGTGCTGCCTTCGGTGAACAGTTCCAGCAGACGTTGGCGCAAGGCAACGCGAGCGTCGCGACCCAATTCGAAAAACGCATTCAGTTGACCGCCACGGGTCGCTTCGACGGCCGCTTTCGCAGCACCATCGAACAGCCCGGCCTCCAGCGCCGCCTCCAGATCAAAAATATGCTCGCCGATCGCCACACCGCTGCGCGGGGCTGAACCGTTCACGCTGAACACACCCAACGGCAGGTTTTGCAGCGGGAAATCGGTGTGGCCGTTGGCGGAGGCAACCCAGCTACGAGTGATGGAAGTCTGAGTCATGGGTTATCTCCGGGTCGGGTCGAAAGTGGCAGGCAGCGTGGCCCAGCAGGCATCGTAGTTTGTTTGCAGTTGCGGGCAATCCAGGGCGAAACGGCTCGGGCGCAATACCTGGCTGGTCTCGAACATGAAGGCCATGGTGTTGTCGATTTTCGCTGGCGCCAGTTCCGCATTGATCGCCTTGGTGCAGGTTTCACCGTCGGGACCGTGTGCACTCATGCAGCTGTGCAAGGACGCACCGCCGGGCACAAAGCCTTCGGCCTTGGCATCGTATTCGCCTTTGATCAGCCCCATGAACTCGTTCATCAGATTGCGGTGGAACCACGGTGGACGGAAGGTTTTCTCGGCGACCATCCAGCGTGGCGGGAAGATCACGAAGTCCAGGTTGGCCAGGCCATGCACACTGGTTGGCGACGTCAGGACGGTGAAAATCGAAGGGTCCGGGTGATCGAAACTGACCGTGCCGATGGTATTGAAACGGCGCAGGTCATATTTGTACGGCACGTTATTGCCATGCCAGGCGACCACGTTCAGCGGCGAATGATCCAGCTCGCAGCCCCACAATTGACCAAGGAACTTCTGCACCAGCGTGGTCGGTTGCTTGAAATTTTCGTAATGCGCAACCGGCGTCAGGAAGTCCCGCGGGTTGGCCAGGCCATTGCTGCCGATCGGCCCCAGGTCCGGCAGACGCAACGGCGCGCCGTGGTTCTCGGCGATGTAACCGCGCGCTTGCGGGTCGAGCAGTTCGACGCGAAATTTCAGCCCGCGTGGCAATACGGCGATTTCCAGTGGTTCCAGATCCAGCACGCCGAGCTCGGTAGCAATTCGCAAGCGCCCCTGCTCCGGCACCAGCAGCAGTTCGCCGTCAGCGTTGAAGAAAACGCGCTCCATGGAGCGGTTCGCGCGGTAGCTAAGGATGCTGATCCCGGCCGGTTTTTCCGCGCCCGAGTTGGCGGCCATGCTCACCAGCCCATCGATGAAATCGGTCGGCTCGGTGGGGATGTCCAACGGGTTCCAGCGCAGGCGGTTGGGCGTCACTTCACCCAATGGGCCGCCGGCCAGTTGCCGATCCAGTTTGACGAACGCCGGATGATTGGCCGATGGCTGAATGCGGTACATCCATGTGCGCCGCGCTTCACTGCGAGCCATGGTAAACGCGGTGCCGGAGAACAATTCAGTGTAGAGGCCATAGGGGGCTTTTTGCGGGGAATTCTGGCCGACGGGCAGTGCGCCGGGCAACGCTTCACTGCTGAACTCGTTGCCGAAGCCTGACTGGTAAGCCAGCGCTGGCGCGGTTGAATCAGGGTTCATGGAGCCTCCTGAACAGGGAGTAGGCAGTGGCCTGTCACTCTGTTGCAGAGGTTCGGCACGCCTGGGTTATTTTTATCGTAATTTGATTACGCATAACGTAATTTGATTGGTATTGACCGTCAAGCTATAAAGACGCCCATTCGTCCCGGGATCAGACCGCCTCCATGGAAACGCCGCGCAACAACGACAAGCAGAAAGTCCGCTCGGCCGAGGTCGGCACCGACATCCTCAAGGCCTTGGCACAGTTGTCGCCATCGACCTCGCTGTCGCGCCTGGCCGAACACGTGCAGATGCCGGCGAGCAAGGTCCATCGCTATCTGCAGGCGCTGATCGCCAGCGGCTTTGCCGAGCAGAACACCGCCACCAACCACTACGGCCTCGGGCGTGAAGCCTTGCGCGTCGGTCTTGCCGCACTCAACAGTATGGATGTGCTGAAAGTCGCTGCCCTGCCGTTGGCCGAACTGCGCGATGAACTGAACGAAACCTGCTTTTTGGCGGTGTGGGGCAATCAGGGTGCGACCGTGGTTCACATCGAACCGGCGGTGCGCGCGGTGACGGTGGTGACGCAGTTGGGTTCGGTGTTGCCATTGCTCAGTTCATCCACCGGTTTGGTGTTCGGCGCGTTTCTGCCAAAGCGTGAAACCGTCGACTTGCGCGAGCAGGAACTGCAAACCGCCAACGTTCATACGCTGGCGGACGATCAGGCCTACACGGCATTGTGCGAACAGATCCGCGAGCGCGGTCTGCATCATGTGCACGGCTTGCTGATGCCCGGTGTCGATGCGTTGTCAGCGCCGGTATTCAATGCCGTCGGGAATGTTGCAGCCGTCATGACCATTGTTGGCCCGGCGTCGTTGTTTTACGCAGACGAAAACGGCCCGGCGGCGCAGCGATTGCTGGCGGCGACGCGGGCCGTGAGTTGGCGGATGGGGTATGAGCCATCCCGTTCTATCTGATCTCTGTCGACCTCAGTATCCAGCCTGCACAGAGTAAAGAGAAAAATTAATGCACTGTGGTTTTGCTGGTATTGACGTCTTGTTCACCCAGCACGTCTTGAACGATTTCGAGCAGTCTTTCATGACCGAGTTTCTGCCCCGTGGCCTTAGATACCATGCTCACAACGGTTTTTGCATCACCAAACAACTGGATCAAACTCTTCTGGGCATTGGTGACCTCTTTTGCACCCCGAGTTGCCTGCCCCAGGCTCACCAGTCCGATCAATGCGTCCTTGAAGTATTTAAACGAGGCATCGTAATCGCCATAGTAATGTGCCTTTACGCCATCGTAGAAATTTTTACCCAGTTCTACAATCGTCACCAACACACCAACAGGAGGAATAACTAAACTAATAACAGTGGCAGCCAACATCACATTATCATAAATCAGGCCCGCAATAATCTCATTAAGACTGGTGGTTTGTTCATCGACATCATCAATGACCCGATTCACTTTGATTTCATATGAAGCTCGCAGATCCCTGACCCTGGACATGTACGAAGGCACAGGCGCCGCAACTGTGTCAGCACGACTCTGAAGCAGATCAAAATAGTCGTTGACCACCTTTTTATCTGCGACTTTTATTCGATTGATGTAATAACTCCTGAACGGACCAAAACGAAGCCTGACAGCGGAAGCAAAATGACCGATGGGGCGAAACGCCGCACCATCCGGTGCATCCGGAGTATAAAGAAAATCTTCAAGTCCTTTAGCGGTCTTAATCCTGAATATATAAACACCCGTCACCTCACGAGTTTTTAAAATATTAAATCGATAGACACTTTCCTCATTGATCACAGGATTCTCATACAATTGTCCTTGCGGAACTTTCAGATCAAGAATAAGTTTTTCAATACTTCTAAACTGATCACCGTCCAATCCAGCATCAAAGAACTGAGTCAGTAAGGCCTGATGCATCTCACAATGCACACGTTTGAAGTTTACTTCTCGTCTGAAGGTGTAGGATGAATGACGCTCAGCCAGATAATCAGACTTCAGAAAGTCAATATATTTTTCTCCCGAGCGAAGTGTTTTAGACCACGAGGCAATATCTCGTATATCGAGCTTGTCGAGGGGCGGGTGGACAGCTCTCCAATAAAATTTAGGATACTGCCCTGGAACGGGTTGAGGACTATTATTAGGCTCAAAGCTACGCCCCTCGACAATCAGTTCCGTCAGACTCATCTGCTCATCCGAGCTTATTTGCACATAAACCATATCTGGATCGACATTGACGTAACTCCCGCGAGAGCGAAGTACCGCCTCTACCCTTTCTTTAATAAGTTCTCGGGAATATTCCTCAAAGGAAGGAAACGCCGTTTCGCGGGACTCTACAGTGTAAAGCGCTTTGAGCTCTGTATTTAGACGAGCATGTTGCTGACGCAACAGTCGCGGCACATTTCGGTAATAGGCCGGAGCTGCCTGATTGATTTTCGCTAACGACCAATCATAATTCAGCCCCACAAAACGGGTCAGTGGTATTCGCGTCTCTCTATTTAAAACTATGGACTTGAGGTTACTCAGAATCGGTTTTATAACGTGCTGACGCAGCCTTTCCCCCACACTTGGAACATCATTGGCATTCATAAGCGAAGCCGCATAACCAGAATCGCTATTCATCCATTCCCCAAGTTTTTCCTTAAAGGCATTAAACTCAGCAAAACGAAGGACCTCATATTCCCCTTTTGGGGTTTTCAAGAAGACCAGTTGTGTACCAAACGATTTTTGCGCCCCCCAGAACAGCATGACATCATTCAAACAATGGGACGCTCCGTCGAAGTACACGCCATTAATCTCAACCGCCAATTCACCTTGCAATCCACGCTCAACCAACCGGACATCGTTATCGTTGATCTTTCCGGTGTATCGAGCTATCCACAGTGCGAGTTCCAATTTACTCGACAATCGATTGAGACAGGCATCGTGATAGGCCTGTGACGGATAAAAGGGCGCCGCCTCCACAAAATCGCGTCGTACATCGACAGTTTGCAACCAGTATTCAAGCTTTTCGGGAGTCAAGCCAGGAATTGCCTGAGCGCCCTCGAAACGCATCTGGCCCCTGTGTCCACCATCGTGCAATCCGAAAATAATCTGTTCTGTCAGGGTCCTTGCGTCCTCCTGAACGATCGTCCGACCACCGATTTTGAGCTCATACCGGCTATGAACTTTTATCGTATCGGGGTTGATTTCAACGCCGAATGCACTGCGGGCCCAATCTTTAACCTTTCTGCGAGCATACAAGGTCAGGGAAAAATGCTCATCGGACTTAACTTGAAACTCGGCGTCGTAATTATCCGCCGATTCTTCAAGTTCCTCATACCGCAGCTGAACGTTCTTGTCCGACGCTTTTAACCAGTCCGGCCAACCGGCACGATTGACTGCCGCCTTCAACACCTCGAATTGAGCTGACCAGTTTGATTTCACCGCGTCCAGTCGCTGAATCGCTTCCAACTCAACGAGCAAATTCGGGCTATGGCTATCACCAAAGTTTAAAAGCCTCGAAAAATCATCGCGCTGTTGCTTTAGACGACTATCGACACAAAAATCGAATATATCCTCTTGCACATTCTTATAGGACACACTGGTTTTCGAGACAGACCATCGCGCCATCGCGAACACAATGCCGCATGCATATCATTACTCGTGACGAAAAATTCGAAACCGCTTTCTGGCGTGTACACCACACAAGTGTGCCAGTCGTCATCCAGAGAAAGTTCTGAAGGTGTCAGCCCGTTCATATTGACTACAAAGCTGGAAGGAAACGTCGCCGGAATTTTGTTTGGTACTTCCAATACGATGCGGTATAAAGCAGTACCCTTTCCCGACAGCAGGAGTTCCGAAACCCGTCGCCCTTGGGAAGAGTCCAATACTCCTCCAATAGTACTCAGCGACAGTTGGGCCATCAACGCATGCGCCTGTAATTGCTTCAAGACATCTTTGTTCGTCGAAGCCGGATTATCAATCACTCCGGCATTGGTCAGCCAGTATCGATCAACGCTTGCGCGATGCTCCGATCTGAGATCACTTTTTTACCAGAATGCGTTCGACCGATTGAATACTGAGGCCTTGAACAGCGTATGCATTATTTGTAGTGTTCGGTCGTGTGTATACACCATCCACCCCAAAAATATAGTTAGGAGATATATTCTTTTCCAAACACTCGAAAAAAACATCCAGCAAAGTACCTGATGGACGAGTTTTCTGCTCAGCCGTGTAAGCACCTCTGGTAATAAAAATATTTTCAGCATTCAGCGCCACATTATACTCATGTACTTTCAGCGCTAACCGGTCACGGGTCATTTCCTTAAATGAAGGAACATCACCCAGAAACGCCAAAAGTTGCTCCCCCACCTGCCGAACCTTCGCCAACTCAGTGGAAGCCTGCACGGTTCCTTGCGGAGCATCGAGCATCAAACTGTTATAACTTGCACTCATCTTAGTTATCCTTGATAGAGACAGACCAGAAGCAACTTCATGTCACTTCACCTGCAGAGGCCCAACCCTAATAACTTTTCACCGCGCTGAAAACACCAAATCCATTTCAAGTAATTTAGTCATCAAACAATAATATTAAAACAACCACCCCCCCCCACATTTAACACAACCTTAATAACTTCGCCTTTGCCACTGCTTGCGTTCTCCGGGCAACACCCAACTTCCCATGAATTCGGCGCGCATGAGTCTTAACCGTATGTAAGGAGATATAAAGCTGCTCAGCTATTTGCTGATTGGAATTCCCTTGAGCAATTAACGCGAGCACTTCCAACTCGCGTCGGCTGAGCGGGCCTGCGTCCACGACAGACGGCAAATCGCTTACTTCACGTTCAAAATCCGGTTGTCGCAATTTCAATTCACGCAACGCTTGGTGGAGACCATGACGCTTAACCAATTGCTGACCGCACTGTAAAGCACGCTCAGCAAGGGAACTATCCCCCATCAACCAAGCGACTTGCCCCAGTGCCAACTGCAGTTCTGCCTCCAG
Organism: Pseudomonas sp. OV226; assembly: GCF_003148705.1. Lineage (NCBI taxonomy): Bacteria > Pseudomonadati > Pseudomonadota > Gammaproteobacteria > Pseudomonadales > Pseudomonadaceae > Pseudomonas > Pseudomonas sp. OV226. Next base: position 237,099 of record NZ_QGGS01000006.1, read on the forward strand.
GCTTAACATGCCTCTCTGTTGCGCCTGATCTATCAATCCAAACAGTTGAATTTGCGGCTGGTTTGCTTGGTGCAAACAGGTTTTCGCTAAAATCAGCAGGTATTCAATGCGTGGTATGAGATCAAGGGTGGCGGGGGGCGCCTGTCGCGCCTGAGGCCCACGATAATGACGCAAGACCCGCGTCAAGGCCTCAACCGCTAATTCGGGACGGCCCTGCTGGAGCCAGATTTGACTGCTGATTTGCAACAGCACACCGCGGTAAACAGTGTCGGGAATCTGCCGCTGTTGCATCAAGCGTTCGGCGTCGCGCAGATGGGCAAACGCCTGGGCATAGTCGCTCTGATTGGCCGCCACCTGAGCCAAACCGAGGAACCCATAAAGCACCCGTTTGTCGTGACTGCGCAGACAGATCTGCATCCCGGCTTCGAAATATTCGGCGGCCTGTGCATCCAGGCCCTGAGACAAGTTCAAGCGCCCACGGCGCAAGGCAATTCGCCCAAGCAAGGGCCCGGCGATCTGCTGCTGTTGAGTGAGTAGGCCATGTACATTCGCGAGCAAACTTTCGGCACGTTGAGGAGCGCCACGTTGCTCCAGTAATTGCGCGTGATCGAGTTCAAGCAGACCTTCGAACACCAGCGAGCCTTGTGCTCGTGCCAGGCACAACGCATCGCGGTTTATCGCCTGCGCCAAATCGAGTTCGCCCCTGAGCAGGGCTTGTTGCGTCAAACCCGACAGGCACATCAAACGTACGGGCCAGAGTTCAGCACCGAGCACGCTTAGCGCGTCGAGAAAATGCGCGCGTGAACCCTCCATGCGCCCTTGCAAATGCAGTAGCCAGCCTTGCTGGGCCTGCCAGCGCGCAATCAATTGCCGCTGAAGGAGCGCCGACGGTTGAGGGGTGAATCGAGACAGATGTTCGATGCATTCGGCCGCTTGCTCGAATCGACCGGCAAACAGCAAGGCTGCGGTGATCAACCCGACCAATTGCGGCGAGCCGAGCGTCAGTTCGTCGCCGTGCTGCTCATGCAAACGCAGCAACAGGACCACTGTCTGCTCCTCGAATAGATGCTCGAAACTGAAGTGCTGCAGCAGGCTGACCGCGACTTCGAATTCTTCGGCCAGCAAGGCCTGCTCGAAGGCGGCTTTCCAGTCCTGTTCAGCCGTGAACCATTGGCAGGCACGTCGATGCCAGGAACGACCGGCTGGCCATTGCTCATTGCGTATCGTGTGAGTGAGCGGAGCGAAAATTTGCAGCCAGTCTGCCGAGTCCTGCCAAGGCTCGATAAAACAGCCCAGTTCCTGCAACACCTTCAGGTACGCGCAGCCTTCACCGGCCCCAAACAGGTGATCGCAAAGGCTTGCATTGAAACGTGGCAAATGCGCCAGGACCCGCCAGACCTCCGCCAATTCCGGGGTCAGCACAGCGAACAACTCGTGCTGCAGGTAATCAAGCAACGTGTCCGTTTGCCCTTGAAGTGTGTTGTTGCGCGACCAATCACATTTTTGCAGCAGCGCAATCCGTACGCCCGCACACCAGCCGCCACTGCGCTGGATGATTTTACTGGCGGCGTTGTTGGCGTCTGCCTGCGGCAGATGGCGCAACAGTGCGGCGATTTCGGTTTGATTGAAGGCCAGCGTCGAGTGCTCACATTCATACAATTCGTCATCGAGCAGCAACCGCGGCCAGTTGCATTGCGGGCGCCGACGAGCGCCCATCCACCAGGTCAACATCGGGCTGCTGACCGCCAGCATGCGATCCAGCAACAAGTCCAGTTCGGGGTTCGGGACGCGGCAATAGTCGTCGAGAAACAGCCAGGTCGGCGTCTGCAATCGCGCCAGTTGCCCCAGCAATTCAGTTTCGCCTGACGAGGCCAGCCCTAGCGTCTCGGCCAGACGTTGTCGAAAATCAGCGGTGCTCATTGCCACGCCAGACAACGGCAACCAACACACACGACACTGCGGCGGTGCCTGCAACAGGCATTCGGCGAGCAGTGCGGTCTTGCCACTGCCCGCTGGTGCGCAGAGCAATTTCACCCGCGCCGTGGAGGCCAGCAGCGGCTCGGTCAAACGCTCACGCGACAGATGATGGGAGGACAGTCTGGGCAAAAATCCAGAACGGTCCAGACACGGAGTCATGGCGGTCATTGCGGCGTGCCTTTTTATAATTGTCCGCCAACCCTAGACCTGTCCAAGCCGCTTGTTGAGAAGTATTCAGCACGCTGATTGGCGCCCATAAAAAAGGCGACCGAGCGGTCGCCTTTTGCCTTGCGAATGTATCAACCCGGTTACCGAACCCCCTCGGCACGCAACGCCGATGGCGTGAAGTCGTTAACCTTGGCTTCAAAGGCAAACTCAAAACTGTGTTTCTCTTCGTTCTTCATGCCCAGTGCAATGTACCGGCCGGCAATGATGTCGTAGAGCGCTTCCAGCGTGTAGGCCTGGGCCTGGTGATCGTAGTAATACTGAGCGTGACCCTCCGCCACTCGCCACAGTTGCCCGCGACCGTCGTAGTGATCCACCAGCGCCACTTGCCAGCTGTCTTCGTCGATGTACATGTGGCGCTTGGCGTAGATGTGGCGCTCGCTCGGCTTGACCGTGCCGATCACTTCCCAGACGCGGTGCAGCTCATATCGGGTCAGGTCCTGGTTAATGTGGCCGGCCTTGACGATGTCGTCGTACTTGAGGCTCGGCGAATCCAGTTTGTAGCTGTTGTAAGGGATGTACATCTCCTTCTTGCCGACCAGTTTCCAGTCGTAGCGATCGGGTGCGCCGGAGAACATGTCGTAGTTGTCGGAGGTACGCAGACCGTCAGCAGCGGTGCCCGGGCCGTCATAGGCCACTTGCGGGGCACGACGCACACGGCGCTGGCCGGCGTTGTAGATCCACGCCAGACGCGGCTCTTTCACCTGATCGAGGGTTTCGTGCACCAACAGTACGTTACCGGCCAGACGTGCCGGTGCGGTCACCGACTGTTTGAAGAAAGTCAGCACGTTGGCGGCTTTGTCCGCGTCCATGTCCTTCATCAGTTGCGGAACGGCGATTTCTTCCTCGAAGCGGATCGGCGTGTAGCTGCCGTTGGTTTGCGGGGTCACCTGGGTGATGATGCGTTTGAGGTTGCCGCCGTGGTAACGGGTGATGTGGTTCCACAACACTTCGACGCCATTCTTGGGAATCGGGAATGCGTAGTAACGGTTGCCGGTGAAACCCGCCAATCCGTTACCGTCATTGATGGTGCTCACGCTCAGTGCACTGCGCTTGGCTGACTCGTAGATCTCTGGCGGCACGGCCACAGTGCGGTGGGTCGGGTAGACCGGAATCTTGTAGGTTTCCGGGTAGCGTTTGAACATCGCCACCTGGCCTTCCGACAACTTGTCCTTGTACTTGTCGACCGTCGCGGGGGTGATTACAAACAGTGGTTTTTCGTTGCCGAACGGGTCAGCCAGAAAACCTTTGCTGTCCACTGCACCGGCGTTTTTCGGGATGCCGCCGGTCCAGGCCGGAATAGAGCCGTCAGCGTTGCCGGCCTTCTCGGCGCCCAGCGGCGTGAGGCTGGTGCCCAGTTTGTTGGCTTCTTCCGGCGACACCGCCGCCATCACGTTGACAGCCAGCAAGCTCAGGGCCAGGGCGCCATATTGCAGAATCATCTTGCGCATTGAAATCATCCTTTCTCAGCCAGATCAGAAGTTCACGCCGAAGCTCAGCGCCACGAAGTCGCGGTCTTCGAGGACGTTGAAGTCACCACCAAAAAAGTCGGTGTAGCTCAGGCTCGCGGTATAGGTGTTGCGGTAGTCGGCATCGACACCGACGCTGACCGCTTTGGCGCCTTCGTTGAACAGCCCGTTGGGGCCGTAGCCGGCGACATCGTGCGACCAGGACAGGTTGGGTTTGAGGTTGATCCCGGCGAACACGTCGGCGTAATCAAGGATTGCCCGCGCGCGGTAGCCCCAGGAGGTCGAAGTGACAAACCCGTCAGTTTCGCCACCAAAACCGTATTGCCCGTAGACCGAATCACGGCCGTAACGCAAGTGGCTGCGTCCCTCCAGGCCACCGACATGAACCACCGCCGCTTCGCCGACCACGGTGAGCCGCTGAGCCCCCAGTACCTGATCGAAGAACTGCGTCAGCGAGCTCTGGATTTGCGTGACTTCCTTGCGACGGTAGCCTTTGTTGTCGGCACCGGGCGTCGAGACGATCGGCGATGCCAGACCACCGGCAATCGGGTTGAGCATCGCCAGTGTCAGGTCGTTGGTGTTGACCTGTACGGGCGCGTTCGGGCGATAGCTGATCTCGCCACTCCACGCGGTACCGGTGGACAATGTGGTGGAGAAACTCGCGCCATAAAGACGAATGTCCTCCGGATAATCGAGGTAATACTGACCGCGTCCCAGCATCACACTTTGCGCCAGCCCCGAGCCGCTGCCAGGTGCCAGCCGGTTGGCGGTGGCGACCATGCCCGGCAGGCTGGCCAGCGTCGAGGCGCCCGCTGTAACCGTGCCCACCGTCGGTGAGCGGCTGTGGTAGTTCATGAAATACAGACCGTACTCGGTGTCATCGCCGAGCCAGCGCAATGCCGTGCCCCACTGCCCGGAATCCCGCGCATCGCGGTCGCCGCCACGGGGAACGACCACGCCTTCGCGAGTCACCAGAATCGGTTGGCCGAACGCGGCGGCCAGCGGCGCCAAAGGAGCAATCGCTGGGCTACCGACGGTGTAATTGTTGTTGCAACCATCGGCCGCCACGTCGACAGCGAAGAATGTGCCGCAGTTGTCGAGAACGGTCTGGTCCCACTCCAGTTGGTAGAAACCTTCGACCGAGAGCTGATCCGTCAGGCCTTGGGAAACGTACAACATGTTTACCGGGATCAGGCCTTCCTTGATCTCGGCGCCCGGACGACGAAACGCAGAAACGTCGATCGGGTTGATGCTGTTGATCGAGTTGCCGATGAAGGTACTTTCCCCCCAACTGACCACTTGCTTGCCGGCGCGCACGCTGCCTGGGCGGTCGACAATGTTGTAGTTGTGATAAACGAAGGCGTCGAGAATTTGCCCGCCGGAAGACTTGGCGCCTTCCTTGCGACCTTTGTTGCTGATCGGCTTGAAGTCACGGTCTTCATCTTCCAGTTCGAAGTCGTACCAGTACTTGCCGCGAACGAACACACCGGTGTCGCCGTATTTCAGTTCGAGGTCGTGAATCCCTTTGAAGATTTTGGAAAAGGTTTCACCCTTGCTGAAGTTCAGCCGCCCGTCATCACCGGTCGATGACTGCCCGGTCCCGCCGTTCACGGTGCCGACCAAAGACTTGTCGGCATCGCGCATGCCCCAACTCGCGCCGATGGACAGCGAGGAGTCAAACGTCCCCTCGATCTCCCCAATGTTGAATGAAACAGCCTGCGCCTGGGCACAGCAACCCAAGGCCACCGCAGCGGCCAGCGCTTGCGGCGTGAAGATGGCGCGCATTGTTGTTTTTGTCATGCGTCTTCCCCGGTGAGTGACAGAAGGCCCCACCCTACTGCCGCAACCCGAGAGCGATAAGCGCACCAAGGAGGTATTCGGGATGTACCTCTAAAGGATGAATGGCCCGCAGGGACGCGGGTTTGCGCAGGGTATGGATGGGCTGGATGGCGGGTTATCAGTCAGATGCATGCGACCTCGTAGCCGCCATGAAAATCCGGGACTGTTGCTCGGGCTGCAACACTGCATGTCGCGAATCGCTATTTTTCCTTTTAGGTCAGGGGCTTATTCTTGCCGGGCTTTCAGGGGCAACCCGCTGAAGCACGAATCCAGATGAATCGATGCTTATCGATTGATCGCCCTGTGTACACAGACGTTGTTTTGTAGCTCCTGATCCAACGTCTTATTTGGCCGCTGCGTTTGCAGCGGCCTTTTTTATGTCTGTTGAAAAGCCGATCGTCCTGTTCTACGAGAAACATCCGAAAGCCACATGGGAAATTTCTTCTTGTACAGAAGTATTCCGACTCGCTTGCTTTAGCCTGCCGAAACTTCACTCAATCTCACACACACTTACTTACAGCCCAATCAGAATCATGCACCAAAGTTTTGCTGTAACTTGAAACAAGTCGACCGTACGCCGACAAACGGAAATCAGTACAAACCGAATATTTTCACCACCCCATCAATCCCCCATTCAACAAGCACGTTCAAAAGGATATGAATATGCAAAAACCCCCAACATGGGAGTTGACCGAAGCTGTTCACACGACTGCAATTGCCCCTTTACACATGCGCATCGTCCCTGCTACTTCATCAGTCATTCCCCACAGCGGCACGTTTGGCCCTCACAACCCCCAACATATTGTAATTGCGAACTCAGATAAAATAGAAACCACCAAAAAGTCGATTGAACAAGCACATCAAACCCGCGCTCATCAACTACCACAAACCATCGAACATGAACTCGCCACCACCAGACTGGAGTTTTCCAATCAACCTCTTTCTCCAGTAGACGCGATCATTCGTGAACTAGGTGTTCGGAACACTCTTCTGCATCGAAAGACCACTGACTTCCATCAAAAAATAAATCTCGCCAATCAGTTTTATGGCGGTGATCCGCTACGCCGTAGCTTGGTTGAGTTCTATCAAAAAGCAACGACCATGGAACAACGGGTCATGCCCAGTGGTATTGCAATGAACACTTGGGCGGCCTCGTACGCCGCGGCACACGAGGCCAGGCTACTCGCGCAATCCATTCAGATACTGAACCAGCAACACGTGCAGGTACTTAATTGGCTGGCTGCAGTACAAGCTAATGACCAAACGCAAGCGGCGGCGGCAGAAGCCCAACGAGTAGCTGCCGAAAGCACCAGGATCGTAGCCGAACAGCAACGCCTGAAAGCAATAGCTGATGCAGCACGTCGGGAACAAGAACAAGTCTGGTTGCGCGAACAGGCTCGGCTTGCAGCACTGGCGGAAACCGAACAGTTAGCTATCGAGCAAGCTAGAAAGGCTGCCGATAAGGCGCGCGCCGCGCAACTTAAGGAGCAGGCCCAGGCTCAAGAAAAGTACGTGATCCATAAACCCCACCTACTTCAGGATGGAGTTCTGGTTTACCTTGGCATTTCCGGTGAGCAGTTCCACGGCAGTAGCGCTTCGTAGT